>JADFWP010000037.1 GCA_015234115.1 Magnetococcales bacterium | reverse complement strand
TTAAAGTCAAAACCCTGGGGGAAGAATCCCCCAGACCCCCGCTTTTTTTTCAATGGTTTGCTTGAATCAGGCTCGGTTTTTACGGAAAGGATCGTTTTATGTCGAACGATGCGGTCATCGCCTTGCAACCCGCCTCGCTGGCCATCTGGGACAGCAAATACCGTCTGAAAACCGCCACCGGCACCCCGGTGGATCAGGATCTGGAAGATACCTGGCGTCGGGTGGCCGCCACCCTGGCCGCCGTGGAAGCTCCGGCGGTGCGTGCCCAGTGGGAGGAACAGTTTCTCCATGCCTTGCGGCGCGGCGCGATCCCCGGCGGACGCATTGTCTCCAATGCCGGAGCCGGTGCCCACAAACCCGCCACCAGTACCATCAACTGCACGGTCTCCGGCACGGTGCGCGACTCCATGGTCGATATCCTCGACATGGTGCGCGAGGCCGGATTGACCCTCAAGGCCGGTTGCGGCATCGGCTATGAGTTCTCCACCCTGCGTCCGCGCGGGGCCTATGTGGCCGGAGCCGGTTCCAGCACCTCGGGTCCGCTGTCGTTCATGGATATTTTTGATGCCATGTGCAAAACCATCTCCTCGGCTGGAGGACGACGCGGGGCGCAAATGGCGACCTTCGACATCTCCCATCCCGATGTGCTGGATTTCATCCGCGCCAAACGGGAAGATGGCCGTTTGCGCCAGTTCAATCTGTCGTGTCTGATCACCGCTCCGTTCATCGAGGCGGTCAAACGGGATCAGGAGTGGGATCTGCTCTTTCCCGCCAATGCGCGCGAACTGGAAGATCCCGGCATCCGCATCGTCTATCACCCCTGGCCCGTGGCCGCTCCCCCCTATCGCACCAATGACCGGGGCGAGGTGGCCTGCCGGGTCTATCGCCGTTTGCCGGCCCGGCGGGTGTGGGACATGATCATGGCCTCCACCTATGACTATGCCGAACCGGGGTTCATTCTCATCGACAAGGTGAATGAGATGAACAACAACTGGTTCTGCGAAGAGATCCGCTCCACCAATCCCTGCGGCGAACAGCCCCTGCCGCCCCATGGCGCCTGCCTGCTGGGTTCGGTCAATCTCACCCGTTTCGTCTTGCGTCCCTTCACGCCCGAAGCGGCTTTCGACTGGTCCGGTTTCCGCGAAGTGGTGCGCCTGTTCACCCGCATGCTGGACAATGTGGTGGAGATTCATGGTCTGCCATTGGCCCCGCAGGCCGCCGAGATCGCCCGCAAACGGCGTCATGGCATGGGTTTCATGGGGTTGGGTTCGACGATCGTGATGTTGAACATGACCTATGGCGATGCGGCTTCGGTCCGCTTCACCGAACAGGTCTCCCGCGAAATGGCGGTGGTGGGTTGGGAGACCGGCGTGGAGTTGGCGTTGGAAAAGGGACCGGCGCCGATCATGGAGGAGCTGTTCACCGTGGACGAGGTGATGATGGCCAAACGTCCCCGTCTGCGTCACGACGGCATCCGGATCGGGGATCCGGTGCCGGGCAAGGTGTTGCTCGCCCATTACAGCCACTATCTGGCCCAGTTTCCCTCGGAGTTGCGGCAGCGGATCGCCGAGCATGGCTGTCGTTTCACCCATCACACCTCGATCGCCCCGACCGGGACCATCGCGCTCTCTTTGGGGAACAACTGTTCCAATGGCATCGAGCCGAGTTTTTCGCACAAATATTCCCGCAACGTGATCGTGGCCGGGCGCAAGACCAAAGAAAAGGTGGATGTTTTTTCTTACGAACTGCTTGCCTATCGTGCCCTGATCAATCCGGTGGCCGATCCGTTCGCCGAGGACGAAGCCGCTCGTTTGCCGGTCCAGTTCATGGATGCCAGCGCCATTGCGCCGGAAGATCATGTCGCCATTCAGGCCGCTGCCCAGAAGTGGATCGACTCGTCCATCTCCAAGACCATCAACGTGCCGACCGATTTTCCGTTTGATCGTTTCAAGGATATCTATCTCAAGGCCTACGAGAGCGGCCTGAAGGGATGCACCACGTTCCGGTTCAATCCCGAGGCGTTTCAGGGGGTGCTGGTCAAGAATCAGGATCTGGCCAACACCACCTATCGCTTCACACTGGAAAATGGCGAAACCGTGGAGTTGCGGGGCGACGAGGAGGTGGAGTACGACGGCGAAACCCACACCGCCGCCAATCTCTACGATGCCCTGAAGGAAGGCTACTACGGCAAGCTGTAGAGTCTGACTGCAACTTTTGAAAAAAAAGCGGGGGTCCGGGGGATTCTTCCCCCAGGGTTTTAAAACATATTATGCAAGATCAATACTGTTTTCCATTGCTCAATGGTTATGACGGACCGTGCGCAGATGTTCTCCAACGTACCCAATGAATAATCTACCTGGACCAGGGGATGGGTCGTAATGAATGCGCCATGGTCTACCTGGCTTTACATGATAATTAAAAAACCGTTCTGTACCATCTTGACATAAAAATGTACGCTCCTCACGATATTGATTTCTTGTTGCCTCAGATTCCGAACTGGATGCACAGCCAAGGAGATTTTGGTTAAATCCTCCCGATTGCCAACCCCGACAATATTCTTCCAGGCAGAACAATCCCCTCAAGATCGCGGGCAAGGCATCTTTTGGTAATCTGACCATTTGATCTTGGACAGATGAACAAAAAAGCAAAGAAGGAAAGAAGGTTGGGGAGCGTTCCCATAATTCTGTTCCATCGGTAACCGATAGGCTTAATTTTTCTTTGATCCAGTTTTTGTGATTGACTGCAATATGCTCTTTCCTGCTTGCATGATGTATATTACTATCAAACGCGCGCAGGGATCCATCGCAAAGCAGTTCATTTATTTTAAGGGTGACCTTATGCGTATCCCATTCATCTTCAGATAACAGGCTGATCGCCAAATCACCCATCAAGTAGGTTGCCCCCAGACCTTCGGCAGACCGATGTCCTATTGCGAATTCAAAGCCTGTTTCCTGTTCTTGAAGATCATCCAATCCGTTCAAGAATGGTGCTCGTGTAACAATTGTCAGGAAATATTGACGGAGTTCTTTTGGCACTTCAGAATCTCTAATCCAGTCTCTCCAGGTATAATTATTGGCAAGCAGGGAATCACTGAATCCTGACTGGGTGCGCAGTTGTCGTCTGATGCCATGCTGGCAGGCAGTACGCATTGTTTCTACAAAAATTCGAGCATGCGCTCGCGCATAATCCCGACTTTGCGCCATGGGCTGGAGGCTCAATTCATTGAATATCATATCCATCTGGACACCAGGATTGTTTCAAAAGAGACACTCAAGACTTTTTTCCCATTCATCAAAAAAACCATCTGGCCAGTGATCCATACGGCCATCCCTGTCAAGCGTCGGTTTTTCCACTTTGCTGGCTATGCGACTGTCGCTCTCGATCCTTGAAAAGAAGAAAAAAGCCGCATGTTCGGGTGCCAGAATTCCTTTACGGACTGCAATGCGAATACCATTCAGGATATGGTCACTGTGGGATTCGACAATCAACTGAATGCCCGCTGCGGCAGCACGCGCCAGCAACTCTCCCATTTTGGCCTGCCCTCTGGGATGGAGATGCGCCTCTGGATTTTCCAGCAGGATAAGAGCACCCGGCGAGGACGATAGAATGGCAACAAGGATTGGAAGGACGTAAGAAAGACCAAAACCAACGCTTGTCGCGCGAAAGTCACCTGTTTTTTGGTGCCTGCCGACAAACGCGAAACCAAGTTTGATCAGATCCATGTCGGCATGGGGTTCCAGACGAATTTCCACTCCAGGGCTGACTTCACCCAACCACGTTTCCACTTGGGCCAAAAGAGAGGCGGATTTTGCTTGCGGGTGTTTCAATGCAGGCTGAACTTTTTGATCGCGGTACAAATCCAGAAAATGCCCCGTGAATTCACCATCGACACCAACCTGTCGATGCACTCGAACATGCTGATCCGACATGGGGAATGCCTGTCTTGGACCACTCCTTTCTGCATGCAGATAATGGAATTGATCAGAGAACAAATTTATCTTGGAAAGCGCTTCCAACGGACGATCCGTGGGTAAGATGGTTTGCAGAAAATCCCTTAATGGGTCGTATGAGTACCGAAACACATTGGACACGCCGCCAACCTCTTCCAGACAGATTTCGATAAAATCCTCCTTGGCATCCTCGAAAAAAATGTCCTTGGCTGTTCCAAGTCGAACCAGAGGACCATTGACCGCCAAACCTTCCCTGGTCAACACGCCCATTTCAAAGGATTGTCTTAACAGAAGAAGGGACTGGAGGACCGATGATTTTCCGGTTCCATTGATTCCTGTCAGCAAATTCAGGGAAGAAAGCCGGAAGCTTTCATGCGGGAAACATTTAAAGTTTCTTAACGTCAGCCGTGTTGGCATTCAAAACCTCCTGGATGATTTCTTTGATTCTTCTGAACCGCAACTTAACGCGTGCCTTTGATCCGGTTCCTTGGCTGATGGAATCGCTGAACTCCCGGTCTGCCATAACATCCAAGAATTTCTCCTGCAACATTTCCTTTCTATCAACAAGAATCTGGACTTGTGGATCAGTCAGAGCGTCAAGATTGACCGACCAGGATTCAAACAAGGATTTGTTGATGGGAAATCCAAAACTGGAAGTCCGTGTTTGTTTACGGAAGGCCTTTTGGCCAAACAAGCGGCTGGCAATTTCCATAGAGCGGAGGAAACGCTCTTTGAGCCGGAGACGTTCTTGATCCGTGAGCTTGTTCAAATCAGTCATGGCTTCGCTTAGAAAATTATCGAAATCTTTAATCCTGTCATTATAGTGTTCTGGTTCGGTATGCACGAAAGCAAAAAATCTCAGCACACATTCCCGATCCGCCATTCGGTCCTTCTCTTTTATTCCATTATTGACAGCGCGTCGGAACTCTTCCGACTCGGCCATCTCCTTAAGCATAGGGATAATCGCGCCCTGATTCAGTGCGTGACGAATTTCCTGCGAGGAAAGAGGTAGACCACCTGTATTGATTCTTTTGAAAATATTAAATTTTACTTCAGGAGGAGTTCCTCTCTCAATTTTATAGACTGTTACTTGCGTTTCTTCTATCCGTCTTTGAAAATTTCTTGGCAGTTCCTTGAAGGTCATATTCTTGCAATCATTTAAAAACTCAAGATCTTCAAGCTTCATATAGTCGGTATTGCCTTCAACCGATTTTCCAAGGATAAAATCCCTTAAGGTTGACAAACGCTGCAAACCATCAATGACCACCCATCGATCTTCATCGGTAGCATCCACATAGAATGCAGGCAAAGGTATTCTGATGAGCAGAGATTCAATTAATCTGCTTTTGGAGGAGGGCTTCCAGACCTCATTTCTCTGAAAGTCTGGTGAAAGATCGATCTCTTTTTCTTTGATACGTTTTATCAGAGTATCAAGACTCATTTGCTGCGTTTCGATACGAATTTCGGATGGATTGAACGGTTGGTTGATGCCAAACTCTTCCGGCTCAACGCCATCGGAAACGATCTTGTCTGCTTGATCGTCACTATTGTTCATTGCATGACCAGTGCTGTTTGAATTCATTAGTTCTTCCTTCTATCCTCATTACCGCCTGTGTGTTGGGTTCAGCGAAACTTGAAGATTTCGTCAGGCTGAAATACTCTAGCCATTTTCTTCCACAACGTCAAGTGATTTCGTGATCGGTTCACCCGCATCGGAACGAGAATTGTCTGACTCAAGTCAAAATCCTGGGGGAGGAATCCCCCAGACCCCCGCTTTTTTTTCAATGGTTGGATTGGGTGCGATTCTTGCGAACCTGTGGGCCTGGGGTTCATGCATAACAAGGGAGTCGAACAGATGACGGTCAAGATCCAAACCAAGATCGTGGGATTTGAAGTCGCAGCCAAGAAGGTCGATGAGGTGGCGCCTCCGCCCGCACCGGAACCGGAATCCGTTGCAGTGGATGGCTCCAAGCCGGTGGCCGAGGTGATCCAGTTGCAGCCGGTGCTGCGGCGCCCGGAGGATCTGGAGGGGAGCACCTACAAGATCAAAACCCCGTTGTTCGAGCATGCCTTTTACGTCACCATCAACGATATTGTGGTGAACGGCAGAAGGCGGCCTTTCGAAATCTTCATCAATTCAAAAAATATGGACAACTTTGCCTGGATCGTGGCCCTGACCCGGGTGATGTCGGCGGTGTTCCGGCATGGCGGGGATGCCACCTTTCTGGTGGAGGAGATGCGTTCGGTCTTTGATCCGCGTGGTGGTTATTTCAAACCCGGCGGCAAATACATGCCCAGTCTGGTGGCGGAGATTGGCGAATGCATCGAGCGTCATTTGATCAAGATCGGCATGATCCTGCCGCCCGAAGTTTCGCCGGAGTTGGCGGCCAAGCGTCAGGCAGTGAGCGAACGGGGCGGTCTGGGGCATGCCCAGTGTCCCAAATGCGGTCAGCTTTCGGTCACGCGGCTGGATGGGTGTGACACCTGCCTGGAGTGCGGCTATTCCAAGTGCGGGTGAGGCGGGGGTGAATTTCAGGTTTCCAGCGCCCCGCACGCGGTCAGCAGGCGTCGGTTTTCCGGCTGGTGAAACAGATAAAATTGCAGAATATCATGGATCAACTGGCGCAGCACCGCCAGTTTGGGTTCCCGCAGCAAGCCACGCAGATATCCCCCATCGACCGGCAGATCCAGTGCCACCAGTTGCACATGGTTTTGTGCCTTGTCATCCGAGATGTGCAGGTTCCAGACCCGCTGTCCACCATAAAGAAACGTGGGCAGGCTGTTGGGCTGTTCTTCGCAGGTGAGACCGTCCAGTCTGGATCCGGAGATGTTCCACAGATCCGGATCCAGCAGCACCGTGGGCAGATCGGCGGCATGCACGGCATGGTTGAAGGCGTTCTGATCAAACAGGAAATGGTCGGTCAGCCGCTGCATGATCGCGTCGTAATGGACCAGCGTCGCGCGATCCGCCAATCGGAACAATCCGCCATTGAGATAGGGGCGATCCAGAGGAATGGGCGCCTCGGCCATCAACCGGGCAAAGGGGGCCACCGTCGCGCCATGCTGGCGCAAAAAAGTCCCGAGATCTGCCGCCACCGGATCGATGGAGGCCAGCAGATGGCGGGCCGGCAGGCCATGTTCTGTCCGGAGCTGGTGCATGGCCTGATCCAGCGGGCCGACCGGCAGGCAGTCGCAATCGATCCAGACCAGAGCCGTGAACTCCAGATGCGCCACATAACGCTGCATGCATCCTTTGTAGTAATAGACATGGCGTCCTGACGCCAGATCCTCCGGTTTGGGGAGCAACCGCTTTTTGGCAGCCAGAAAGCGGGCCTGGCCTGGCGTCAATCCGAAGTCGCACACCAGCAAACGCAGATGGGGCATGTAAAGCTGAAACGCCCCCTGCAAAACGCACAGCATGGGAAAATAGGCGGCGTTGGCGCCGGTGACATAAAGGGTCTGTTCCTGATCCATGAGGAGATTCCCGCCGATGGCAGCCATTAAAAAAGTCGTTCGTCAGTGGGGTCCAGGGGCCGGTGGCCCATGGTGGGGTCCAGGGGCGAAGCCCTTGGGACTTGGCCTTTGGCCTTTGGCGCGCTTTGCCGCAGGCGCGCCCTCTGGTCGCCGCAGGCGACGCTTTTGGGCCGGAAACTCAATGCTCCCGAAACAGTCGCGGTTTAAAGTCAAAAGATTTTAAATTTTTTGTTTAAAGGCAAAGTCAAAACCCTGGGGGAGGAATCCCCCAGACCCCCGCTTTTCTTTCAATGGTCTGGATTGCACAACGATTGCGATGCATCATTATGCACGCAGCAACGCACTCCAGACAAGTGCCCCGGAGATTGGCAGGTGGTTTGCTTTCGATTGCAGCATCAGTCAACCCTGTGACCTCAAGGCGCTCCATGTCCCATTCCCGCATTGCCCTCTCCTGGCCCATCGGACAGTTTCACGGCTGGGGCGTCTATGGACTGAACCTCATGTTCGCCATGTTGCGTCAGCAACTCTCCCCGCTGATGCTGCAACCGCCCGCCCGTCTGCTGCTCCACCCGCTGCAAATGCGGGCACTGCTGCCGATACTCGAAGCCTCCACCCCGATCCTGCACGCCCTGGCCCGCCACCCGCAACCGCCGCTGCACGATCCGGACTGCCTGCTGCTGCGCCATACCAACGGCCTGTTCGTCCCGGCAACCCTGCCGTTTCGCGCTGGCAACGAAGTCATTCTCACCTTCTTCGAACAGGCCGCCCTGCCAGCCGAAACCATTGCCTACGCCAGAACAGTACCGTTGGTGGTCACCGGATCCCACTGGAACCAGCAGGTGCTGACCGCAACCTATGGCCTGACCAACGCCGTCTGCATCCTGCAAGGGGTGGATACGGCCCTGTTTCAACCAGCGCCCGCGCAAGGATTGCTTCCTGGACGCTTTGTCATCTTTTCCGGCGGCAAACTGGAGTATCGCAAAGGTCAGGATCTGGTGATTGCGGCTTTTCAGAGGTTTCACGCCCGTCATCCCGAGGCCTTTCTCGTCACGGCCTGGAACAACCGCTGGCTGTCGGCCAGTTCGCGCTTTCCGGAACGATATGTGACCGATCTCCCGGAAAACAACGACCTTCAGTCGTGGATGGGCCGTTATCTCCCGGAGGGATCGTTCCTGGATGTGGGCGAAATCGCCCATCCCATGACTCCGGCCATCCTGCGCGAAGCCCATGTAGGACTCTTCCCCAATCGTTGCGAAGGCGGCACCAACCTGGTGGCCATGGAGTGCATGGCCGTGGGCGTGCCGGTGATTCTCTCCGACAATACCGGCCATCGGGAGTGGATTGATCCGCAACGCTGCTATCCCCTGACCCGCCAGGAGGTCTGCCGGGATCTTCAGAACGGTGCGATCCTCACCGACTGGGGAGAGTCGTCGGTCGAAGAGATTCTCGTGCATCTGGAAACGATTTATACCCATCATCACGAGGCGCGTTGTCGCGGCGCAGCGGCCAGCCGTTTCGTGCATGCCTTTTCCTGGCAACGCCAGTGCGATCAACTGCTGACGCTGCTGCAACAAATCTGAACCGGTCTCCTTCCCGTGGATACCATTGAAAAAAAGCGGGGGTCTGGGGGATTCCCCAGACCCCCGCTTTTTTTTCAACAGGTTGCGCACCGAAAGGGCCACGAGCAGGCCAGCCGATCCGACGGAAAGCCACCACGGTATCCACTCTTCGACTGCCCCTGTTCTGACCTCCGGCATCCAATCCATGGCATGAAGTGGGAAAATTCCATCATTTGCCCTTGTATTTGCTCTACGCCTCCCCATCTCTTGTTCATACGCGCCACGTTTCGACAGTAGAACCCATTGAGAAAAAAAGGGGCTGAGGAATCCTCTACAGGATTTTGACTTTAACACAAAAAAATCTTACCAATAGTTTCAATCCAAAATAAAATTTTTACAAAAACAATATTTATCCCTTTTTCTTTTTTCAATCATGCTTTTTTCGGATCACCGCTCATCGACCAAGGATTGCGACCATGCAACAGGAACGTCTGACCACCAAATCCCAGGAGGCTTTGCAACACGCCATTGGTCTGGCTGCCGGCAGACGCCATCAACGCCTTGAACCCGAGCATCTTCTTTTTACTCTGCTGGAGCAGCGTGACGGGATGATCCGGCCAATTCTGGAAAAAATCGGCGTGCCTCTGGCCCGGCTGGCCGAAGAACTGGAACGGCTGCTCGCCCGGTTTCCCCGTGTGGAAGGCGGCGGGGCCGATCAGGTGCTTTTTTCGCGCCGCATGCAGACGTTGTGGGCCGATGCCGATGGCCTGGCCCGCGCGCTGCGCGCCTCCTATGTTTCGACCGAACATTTCCTGCTCGCCATGGCCGAGGAGAAAGAGGGCGATTTGGCACCGCTGTTCAAACGGTTCGGCATCACGGCGACGGTCCTGCGCCATGCCCTGACCGAAATCACCGGCAATCGTCCCATCCACTCGACCGATCCGGAGAACAGTTTTCAGGCGTTGGAAAAATATGGTCGCGATCTCACCGAACTGGCCCGGCGGGGAGAACTCGATCCGGTGATCGGACGGGATGACGAAATCCGGCGCGCGATTCAAGTCTTGTCGCGACGCACCAAGAACAATCCGGTGCTGATCGGCGAGGCCGGGGTGGGCAAGACCGCCATTGTCGAGGGGCTGGCCCTGCGGGTGGTGCGGGGCGACGTGCCGGAATCCCTCAAGGGGGTGCGGTTCGTGGCGCTGGACATGGGCGCGTTGATCGCCGGCGCCAAATTCCGGGGGGAGTTCGAGGAGCGTCTCAAGGCGGTGCTGCACGAGGTGCGGGAGGCGGATGGTCAGGTGGTGCTGTTCATCGACGAGATGCATACCCTGGTGGGTGCGGGTCGCACCGACGGGGCCATGGATGCCTCCAATCTGCTGAAACCGGCCCTGGCGCGCGGGGATTTGCACTGCGTGGGCGCCACCACGCTGGACGAATACCGCAAACATGTGGAAAAGGATCCGGCATTGGCACGCCGTTTTCAGCCGGTGCTGGTGGGCGAGCCGAGCGTGGAGGATACCATCTCGATTCTGCGCGGCATCAAGGAGCGTTATGAACTGCACCACGGGGTGCGGATCACCGATGGCGCCATCGTGGCCGCGGCCACGCTTTCGGAACGTTATATTTCCGATCGTTTTCTGCCCGACAAGGCGATCGATCTGGTGGACGAGGCTGCCGCGCGCATCCGCATGGAGATCACCTCCAAGCCCCAGGCCATCGACGAGCTGGACCGGCGCATTCTGCAACTGGAAATCGAGCGTTCCGCGCTTTCCAAGGAAAACGATCCGGTTTCCAGGGAGCGGCTGGTGCAACTGGAACGGGATCTGGCCAATGACAAAGAGCGTTCCTCTGCGCTCACCTTGCGTTGGCAGCAGGAGAAATCCCGCATCGAGGCGGGTGGAAAATTGAAGGAAAATCTGGAAAAAGCCCGTCAGGAGCTGCTCGAAGCCGAGCAGCACGGGGAGCTGACCCGGGCCGGCGAACTGAAATACGGAGTGATTCCCGAATTGCTGCGGCGGATGGAGGAGGATGCGAAGGGGGGCATGGAGCAGGACCGGTTGTTGCGTGAGGAGGTGGGAGAAGAGGAGGTGGCGGCGGTGGTGGCCCGTTGGACCGGCATTCCCGTGGCGCGGATGCTCGAAGGGGAGCGGGAGAAACTGTTGTCCATGGAGGCCCGGTTGGCCGAGCGGGTGGTGGGTCAGGACGAGGCGCTGTCTGCTGTGGCGCGGGCGGTACGGCGGGCGCGGGCCGGATTGGGAGATCCCAATCGTCCCATGGGTTCGTTTCTGTTTCTCGGTCCCACGGGGGTGGGCAAGACCGAATTGACCAAGGCGTTGGCCGATTTCCTGTTCGATGACGATCGCGCCATGACCCGGCTCGACATGTCGGAATACATGGAAAAGCACTCCGTGGCCCGTCTGATCGGCGCGCCGCCGGGTTATGTGGGGTTCGAGGAGGGCGGGCAGTTGACCGAGGCGGTGCGGCGGCGTCCCTTTGGCGTGGTGCTGCTCGACGAGATCGAAAAGGCCCATCCGGATGTCTTCAATGTGCTGCTGCAGATTCTGGACGATGGTCGTCTGACCGATTCCCAGGGGCGGGTGGTCAATTTCAAGAATGTGGTGATCATTCTCACCTCCAACATCGGTTCCACCCATCTGATCGCCGGGGAGGAGATCCCGACGGAAGTGACCCATGGCCGGGTGATGGCCGAATTGCGTTCCGTCTTCAAGCCGGAGTTCTTGAACCGACTCGATGAGATCATCTTTTTTCAGCGGTTGCGGCCCGAGCAGATGGAATCCATTGTGGAGATTCAATTGGGTCGGCTGCGTCAGTCGCTGCTGCGACACCGCATCACGTTGGAGTTGACCCCGGAAGCGCGGCGCTGGTTGGCCGACCAGGGGTTCGATCCCCATTACGGGGCCAGACCTTTGAAGCGTCTGATTCAGCGTCACTTGCAGGATCCGTTGGCCGAGGCGTTGCTGGCCGGGAAGTGTCGGCCAGGCAGTACCGTGACCGCGCGTGCGGACGCGACCGGGGTGAAATGGGTCTGGTGATGAAGGATCCCCTTTTGCCCGTCAAACTGACATGGTATAATCGAATCCAACCATTGAAAAAAAGAGGGGGTCTGGGGGATTTATCCCCCAGGGTTTTGACTTTCAAACAAACAATCTTTACCAATCTTTTGATTTGAAGGCAAAACCATTTAAAAATTTTTATTTTTAAAGCCAAGACTCTAGGGGATCCCCCCCCCAGATCCCCTCTTTTTTTTCAATTGTCAAACATCAGCCACGGATTGTTTGCATGCTCATCGAGTTCAGCGTCACCAACTATCTCTCCTTCTGCGAACGCCAGACGCTGAACATGGCGGCGAGCAGCAATTATCGCGAAAATCCGGAAAACACCTTTGCGACCGGCATGCCCCGCATGCCGAAGCTGTTGAAATCCACCATCATCTATGGTCCCAACGCCTCGGGCAAAAGCAACCTGATCCGCGCCGCCCTCTTCATGTGGGATTTTGTCCTCAACTCCTCCAAGGGGCAAGAGGGCGATCTGATCGATGTCCACCCCTTTTTGCTGAACAATAAAAATCTCCAGGCTCCCAGCGTCTTCGAAATGATCTTCATCGAAGACAACATCCGCTATCAGTACGGTTTTGCCGTGACTCGGGAACGGGTGATGCACGAGTGGCTCATCGCCTATCCGAGCGGTCGGCCGCAACGCTGGTTCGAACGCTATGTGGATACGGAAACCGGCAAGGAGGTGTGGAACCTCCACAAGAAATACCTGGTCGGCAACCGGGAAGTGTGGCGCGATGCCACCCGCAAGAATGCCCTGTTTCTTTCGACCGCCATCCAGCTCAACAGCGCCTCCTTGCGTCCGGTGTTCGACTGGTTCGACAAACGGTTGCGGGTCTTCCGCCCGCACGCCGAAATCAGCAAGGAGTTCTCCGCATCCTTGTGCAAGGATGCGGAAGGTCGTCTCAAGGTGCTGAAATTTCTCAATCAGGCCGACATGGATATCGAAGGGATCCGCCTGGAGAGCCGCACGGTCGGCGATCTGGGCATGGAAGATCTCCCGCCCGAGGTGCGGGCCGCACTGCAAAAAGAGATGTCCAGCACGGTCGTCACCGAAATCCGTTTCGAGCGTTCCATGGCCGATACCGGCAAACCGGTGCTGCTGCCCTGGGACGCGGAATCCCGTGGCACGCAGAAACTGTTCGCCCTGGCTTGGCCGTGGATGAATATCCTGGGTCAAGGGCGCGTGCTCTTCATGGATGAAATGGATACCAGCCTGCATCACCATCTGGTCAAATTTCTCTTTGGCCTGATGCACGATGTCACCACCAACCAGTACCGCGCCCAACTGATCAGCACCACCCACGACACCGCCCTGATGGATCCGGGCGCTTTTCGCCGGGATCAATTCTGGATGATGGAAAAAAGCGGTGATCGGTGCAGCGAACTTTATCCGATCTCCGATTTCGATATCGAACAGGGCGAACCGTTGCAACGCCGCTATCTGGAAGGCAGTTTCGGGGCGATACCCACACTGAAACGGTTCAAGGAGTTGTGAACAGGCTTGGTCACATCGTCAGACCCCTTGCTCCTGGCCAACCGGTCCGGGAACGCAATACGCTTTCTTTGGAACGTCTCGTCACCCGTCGTCCCCGACACGACAATCTGTTGCTGTTCGCTCCGCCTGCGGCCCTGTCCTATCTTCAGGAACTCGTCACCTTCTTGCGCCTCGAAGAGAAAATCACCTGTCAGCCGTTGCCGCCCCAGGAGTCGCTGCTGACCCGTTCGCTGGCGTTGATCCGCGAACGCGGTCCATTCATGCGTCTCCATGTGGTCTGGGAGTGGTCGGGCAAGGCGCCGGAAACGACCCGTCTTGCCTGGGAGCATTATCAGTCCATGCTGTTCGAACAGGCCTCGATCCAGCCCCGCCTGATCGTTTGTCGTCCGCTGTTCGAGTTATGGATTCTGCTCCACGAAGAGGATCCCGGTCCCTGGTGTGGGGATGTGGCCCAGATTCAGACCCGCATGGCCTCCCTGCGGCATCTTGCCCCCGAAGCCTCTCTGCTGACTCTCACCGCTCCCCGCCTGGGCGTGGCCTTGAAGCGTTCCCAGGAGATGGCACGCACCCGTCATTTCGAAACCGACGACGATCTGCTGCCGCTCCAACCCGGCACCCACCTGCACGAATTGATTCTTTTCTGGCACAAACTGGCCCGACGCGACCTGCCGGAAGCCAGAACTGTCGTTTGAGATTGATATTTCCTGGGCGACATGGTCGCGGTTTGAATCGGGTAGGAGGCGGGGTCACCCCCGCCGTCCTCCCACACCACCGTATGTACGGTTCCGTATCCCCACCCGTTTTTGGCCGGTTCGGGCTGGTCGGGTTTTGCGATGTAGAACTCAGCGCGCCAGCAAAGGAGCCTGCACAAAACCCCGTTCAAAGCGCCAGCAACGGCCTTTCTTGTGGATGGGCAGAGGACAACAAACCAGGAAAAACGCAGCAGACGAATGCATGCAAAGCGGAATGGGACATTCGTGAGGTATCAGGGTCAACGGACCGGCGCCGGTGGAGGGGCAGGCAGGAGGCGCATCTCCTGGGCGGCTGGCGGGACGTATTGCACCGGGAGCGGCCAAGCCCGCATGAGACCAAAGAGCAGACCAATCCCACCAAGGATCATGCCACCCATCTTGATCGTCATGCGGAGTTCCAACTCCTTGAGCCGGGTCTCTGTTTTGGTATCCAGTTCCTTGATGTCGCGTTTGAGTTCGGCTTTCTTTGATGCTTTCGATGTCGCGTTTGAGATTGGCTTCCACCATGGCCAGATCCTTGCGAAGGTTGGCGTCCACTTCGGCCAGATCCCTCTTGAGTGCAGCCCTGTCCTGTTTGGTGGCCAAACGATCTTCCACCAGGGCAACAAGGGCTTCTGCCTGGATGGCTGCCTGGGCTTCGTCCACCCCGGCATCCCGCAGTTTGCGGACATAGCCGTAAGTATCGAAAGCGATGGCGTTGCTCATGGCTTCATCTCCTGGCTGACGGTGGATTGTGCATACATCCGATCTGATCCAAGGAGGTCCAATGAAATCCACTTGACCTTCCTGGCCGGAAACCCACACCATGTGGACACGGGGCTGAACACCCCATTACAACAGCGGAAACACGGTCCGTGTGGCCACCAGTCAGGGCGTCGTAGAGGTTGTCAGGGATGATGATCTGGTCGTTGGCGATCTGGTGACGATCCGGGATCGCAAGGCGACCAGGATGTGCCGGGGGCTGGAGCGGGTGTTCTACGTCTGAATGGCTGGGCGGGAATGGTTGTTTCCTGACGAAAACACGTTCTCATTCTGCTTGGCGCGGTTTCTCATTCTGCTTGGCGCGGTACAGGTACATGATTTCCACCAAGTGTCTACACTGTGTCTACACGAACAAAAAGAGCCACCTTTTGGGTGGCTCTAAGTGCTTGATTTGATTGGTGGGTCGTATAAGACTCGAACTTATGGCCCGCTGATTAAGAGTCAGCTGCTCTACCAACTGAGCTAACGACCCAATTGTCACTCAATTTTTTCAGAATACAACACCATTTTGCGTGCGTCAAGAAAAAAACAGACTTGCCACAGGGGCAGCACATTTGAAATGGGTTGGATATGAAGGCAACGCCTTGCTGATCGTTTGCATGATGGGGGGAGTCCTCCCCTACCCTACCCGACCGTGACGAAACGTGTCAATCGCCATGAGACACGCGCTTTCAGAATGAAATATCGAGGTCCGTGTTTCCCTGGGCGAAGAACCCCTGATCACGATCATCGGCTCGGTGGGTCTTGCCTGATCATACCGCAGCGGGTTGCTCACCAGCAGATCCCGCTTCCGTTTCACCGGATCGTTCAATCCTCTTCATCCCGTTTTTTGCGCAATCTTTGGTTGAGAGCCTGTCGGGAGATGCCAAGAAAATGGGCGGCTACGCCCTGATTCCCCCCAGAACGCACCAAGGCTTCGGCAACCAGTTCGTTTTCCATCTCCTTCAGGGTGGGCAGACGATCGGCAACTCCCCGGAACAGCCCACTCCCTTCCACCGCAAGCGGAACCGGGGCGATCACGGTGGATTCGGAATTGTTCCGGAGCGCCTTGCGAATCGGATCCAAAGGAAGCGGTCCATGTCGGTCGGCGCGGGCCACAGCATCGAAAATCATCGCCCGCAATTGCCGCGCATTGCCTGGATAGTGACCCGAGGCCAACAGCGAAAACAATCCAGGTGGCGTGTCAGGCAGTTCGCGATTCAGACTTTCAGCCGCCTCGGCCAGAAAATGATGCGCCAACGGGGCAATGTCCTCGGGCCGTTCCCGCAACGGGGGAATCTCGATGCGATGCACCTGCAACCGGAAATAAAGATCAGACCGGAAGCGCCCTTCGGCCATCATTGCTTCCAGATCCCGATGGGTGGCGCACAGGATCCGGGCATCGCTGACCCGGGCCACATCCGAACCCAGAGGGTAATATTTCCGCTCCTGCAACAGACGCAGCAGCTTGACCTGGGAGGAGTGCCCCAGATCGCCAATCTCGTCCAGAAACAAAGTCCCGCGCGCAGCCTGGGCGATCAGACCGGTGCGTGACTCCTCGGCGCCGGAATAAGCCCCCTTCTTGTGACCGAACAGCGTATCCGCGAACAGGGCATCATCCAGACCGGCGGCATTCACCGGCACCAACGCCCCACTCCGCCCGCTCACCCGGTGCAACGCCTCGGCGATCAACTCCTTGCCCACTCCGGTTTCCCCGGTGATCAGCACCGGTTCGGCAGTCTGGGCAATGGATTCGACGTATTGAAACACAGCCCGCATCTTTGGACTGGCCGTCACGATCGCGGCAAACGCATCGGCATGCTCCAGCCGTCCGGAAAGCAGAGAACGTTTCAATGCCCCCACCTGACGCCTCAATCCGCGCCACTCCAACGCCTTGCGCACACAGGCCACAAAGCGGTTCTCCTCCACCGGTTTCACCAGAAAGTCAAAAGCTCCATCCTTCATGCACCCCACAGCCGTACTCACCTCATCCGTGGCCGTCATGACGATCACCGGCGTTTCGGGATAACGCTGCACCAGACGCGGCAACAGCTCATCCCCGGAGAGATGCGGCATGACAAGATCCAATACCACGGTCGAAACCTCCTGCGTGGCCATCAGGGGCAACAGATCACGACTCTCCTCCAGGGTAATGATCCGCCCCACCCCTGCCCCGCGCAACACAAACGAAGCTGCCAGCAGAATCGAGGGATCGTCATCGACCAAAACGATGACCGGTTCTTCCGAAATGGCGGAGGATGTCATACAGGTGCTCCGGGAGAATGATGGCTGGGCAGTCGGATCGTGACCGTGGTCCCTGGGCGGGCATTGGGGGCAAAGTGCAGGGATCCTCCATGATTGCGCAGAATCAGTGCCGAGATCGACAATCCCAATCCTGTGCCGCCATTGGATCCGCGCGTGGTGAAAAATGGTTCGGTCAATTGGGGCAGATGTTCGGGAGAAATGCCGATGCCTTCATCTTCGACCGTGATGCATACCTGCTCTTTGGTGCCGTCATTTTCCAGGAAGGTGCGGATCCAGACATGACGATTGCGCTCCGGCAGGGATTGCAGGGCATTGAGAATCACATTGATGAACACCTGCTCCAACTGGCGTGAATTCCCCAACACATTCCAGCGACCCTTGGCCGAAAGCAGTTCGCAATGATCGGTATGTTTGCGGATCTTGTGGTTGAGAATCATCAAAGCCGCCTGCAACGGATCGTGAATATCGATCACCTCATTCATCTCCTCCGAATCACGGCGCGCCAGATGTTTGAGATTTTCGATGATCTGCTTGACCCGCAGGGTATTGTGACTGATCTCCCCGATCATGGCTGCAAATCCGCCACGCGCTTCGGTGAATGGCAATCCGGCCAACGAGAAGTCGCCGTTGTTGTGGTGATACTCATCCAGAATCGGCGTCGCTTCTTTCCAGCCTCGGGCCAGCAGTGAGATGTTGAACAGAATGGCATTGTTGGGATTGTTGATCTCGTGGGCAATGCTGGTGGCCAACACACCGATGGTGGCGAGCCGGGCGTGACGGATGGTCTGAGCCTGAAGAATGCGCGCATCGGTCACATCCGTGGCAATGATCATCACCTCGCGAATTTTGTTTCCTCCAGAGCGGGGAATCAATCGGATTTCCCACCAGATGGATTCTTCGGTGGGGTATTGAAAACGGCTGATTTTGCCTGCATGAAAGGCGGCGCGTGCTGCCCGCCGGAACCAGGAATGCACCCGATCGGGAAGCAGTTCCAACACATCGTGACCGATCATCGCCTCCGGGGGGGGGCCGTGCATGGCACGACTCATGAACCGGATGCGTCGCTTGCGATCCACGGTCAGGATCACATCCGGCGAATCTTTGAAGATTTGTTCCGGTCTGGATCCATGCCAAACAGCTCTTTTCTTTTCATGGGGTCTGTTCACCGGGAATAGGTTCCTGATCTGAAAGAAGAGATATGGCAGTTTATCACAGTGTGCGCCATCGGAGTATATGCCATCTCTGGATGGTTCCATTTTTGTACGTCCAAACCGCGCCATCTCGGGATGATGCATTTTTGTTCCAAAGGCGTCGCCTGCGGCGACCAGGGGGCGCGCTGCGAAAAAAGCGCGCCAGATGCAAGACAAAGTCCCAGAGTCTCCCTCCCTGGACCCCACTGACAAACGACGCATCTCAAGACAAGTGCGGTTCAGGGCAGATGCGTGTCTCTCAAAATGGCGCACCCACATAAATAATTAAAAATATTTTTTAATTATTTATGTTTTTATTGCTTATTGAACGGTATTGCCCTCCTGCCAACGCAACAACAAACCAGGAAACCACCGTCACGCATGTCGCGCAACGCCCTCCTGCGCTGGCTCCCGTTTCAGCCGGATGGTCAGGTCGCACGTCGACAGGTGATCCATAGCAGAAGCTGACCTCAAGAACAAGCTCTTCCTGTCACCTCGACAACGGATTCCAAGAGGAACGACAGCCACATCCAGATCATCCGCAACCCTTGACCATGCCAGACCGCTCTTTTCAGCCTCTCTGGCGCCGGGAAGCCTGGCAGAATCGTCGTCCCAAAAGGATAAAACGGGTCGCAGCGCACGGGAATTTCTGTTAGGATGCGCAGTTCGTGTTCGGGTTCTTGTCGCTTTAGTTTCAGAGGAGAAGGGGTCATGGCTCATGTGATTGATGGCAAGCGGATTGCTGCCGAAATTCGGGAAACCTTGCGTCAGGAAGTGCTGTGGTTGCGGGAGCAACATGGGGTGGTTCCCGGTCTGGCGGTGATCATCGTGGGAAATGATCCTGCTTCAAAGGTCTATGTGCGCATGAAACGTCAAGCCTGCGAGAACGCCGGGATTGCCTCTTTTCACCATGAACTGCCAGGAGATGTGACAGAAGGCGCTTTGCTGGATTTGATCCATCGTCTCAATGCCGATCCGGCAGTGCACGGGATTCTCACCCAGTTGCCTTTGCCGCCTCATATTTCGGAGCGTGCCATTTTGGAAGCCATCTCTCCGTTCAAGGATGTGGACGGTTTTCATCCCTACAATGTCGGCATGCTGTCCATTGGGGAGCCGCTTTTCCCGCCTTGCACGCCGTTTGGAGTGATGGAGTTGTTGCGGATCGAGGGCATCGATCCCAAATCCAAGCATGTGGTGGTCGTGGGGAGATCCAATATTGTGGGCAAGCCGATGGCGTTGTTGATGCTGGCAGCCCATGCCACGGTAACGGTTTGCCATTCCCGCAGTGCGGATTTGCCTGGATTGGTTGGTTCGGCCGACATTCTGGTGGCTGCCGTAGGAAGGCCAAAAATGATTCCCGGTGACTGGATCCGGGCAGGGGCGGTGGTGATCGATGTCGGCACCAACCGGTTGCCGGATGGCTCGTTGTGCGGTGATGTGGATTTTGTGTCGGCTGCAGAACGGGCGTCAGCCATCACGCCCTCTCCGGGTGGGGTGGGACCGATGACCATTGCCATGTTATTGAAAAACACTGTCAAAAGCGCACGGCGTGCCCATGGTATCCAACATTGAAAAAAAGGGGGTGCTGGAGATTCTTCTCCAGCCCTTTCTTTTTGTGAAACAGATCGTATCCATTCAAGAAGCGTACTTGTAAGAAAAACGGGTCTGGGAGAAAAATCCCCCAGACCCGTTAAACCTCACCCGGTTCGAGATGTACACTTTTGAAAAGAAAGAGGGGGGGCTGGGGGATTCTTCCTCCAGGGTTTTGACTTTAAACAAGAAAATCTTTAGAGAATATTTTGCTGTTAAACTGCGACCGTTCCGGGATCATGAGTTTTTGGCTCAAAGACGTCGCTTGCGGCGACCAGGGGGCGCGCTGCTGGAAAAGCGCGCCAAAGGAAAAGTCCCAAGGGCTTCGCCCCTGGACCCTACCAGGGGCCAATGGCCCCTGGACCCCACTGAGACAAACAACGCATCTGGTGCGGTTTAAGAGGGTTTTTTCAGCAACAGCTTGTCTGCCAATACTTCCAATTCATCCAAACTGGAATAAGAGACGATCAACTTCCCCTTGCCACGCAAATGAGTGATCGAAACTGGCGCGCTCAGAGTATCGGTCAGGCGCCGCTCGATTGAAAGAATCATGGGATCTTTTTTTCTGCCTCGATTGGACGGCGTTGCTTTCGCTTCAACCCCCTCCTGACCTTCCTCGTCTGTTGCGGATAACGCCTCATCGGCGTCTTTGGTCTCACTCTCCTCTTCCATGACCCGCGCCAGAGCTTCGGTCTGCCGGACCGAAAGCTCCTTGGACAATACCTCGGAGGCCAAGCGTTCCATCAACTCCGGTTTGCCTTCCAGTCGCAACATGGCGCGCGCATGACTCGTGGAAAGTATTCCGGATTCAATCATGGCCAATATCGCTTCTGGCAGGCGCAGCAACCGAACCAGATTGGTGACAGCTTCGCGACTTTTTCCGATGCGTTGAGCGGTCTTGCGATGGCTGTAACCGAATTTTTCGCTCAGAACAGCACATCCCCGCGCGATTTCCACCGGATTGAGATCCTCTCTTTGAACATTTTCCAGAATAGAGGCTTCCAGCGCCTGACGATCATTCCAATGACGCATCAATGCCGGAATTTCATTCAACCCCGCCATCTTGGCCGCACGCCAGCGCCGTTCACCGGCAATCAATTGGTACATCTCCTCGAAACTGCGTTTGGCCCGTACCAGGATTGGCAGTAAAACACCTTGTTCACGAATGGATTGCTCCAATTCGCGCAAGGACTCTTCCGGGAAATTCTGGCGGGGCTGATAGGGACTGGGAGCAATTTGATGAATGGGAATCATCAAAACCTTTTCCTGTAATGGAATACTGAATGCTTCATCGCCCAGCAAGGCAGCCAAACCCTTTCCCATACCGGATGCAGTCGTTTTCATGCGTGCAGATCCTTGTGAATGATTTCCAGTGTTAGATTTTGATAGGCCAGAGAACCCGGTGACCAGGGATGATACCAAACCGCAGGACGTCCAAACCTTGGAGCCGCATTGAGAATCGGATCGCGTGGAATCACGACCTGAAAGGCCATGCCCTTCAGATGCTCCCGAACTTCCCGTTCAATTTCCAGGTTGCGTGGATTGTCACCTTCATGCATGGTCAGCAGAATGCCATCCACTTCCAAAGGCTTGTTGATATTCTTCTTGATAATCTCGATGGTTTTCAGCACCTGGCTCAACCCTTCCATGGCATAGAATTCACACTGCAATGGGATAAGGGCGGCATGTGCGGCGGCCAGCGCGTTTACGGTCAACAATCCCAGGGATGGAGGGCAGTCGATCAGAATCCAATCATAATCCTGTTCAAATGGCTTGAGCCGTTCCCGCAACCGAAACTCACGATTCCGGGTTGTGACCAATTCCACCTCCGCACCGCTCAGATCCGCTGTGGAAGGAATCACATCCAGGTGACCTGGTGTGATGATCTGGCAGACCGCATCCCGAATCGTCCGCTGTCCGGTGATGACATCATAAATGGTCGCAAGCCCGCTTTCTTTCGGAATGCCAAATGCGGTGGTGGCGTTGCCTTGCGGGTCGAAATCGATCAAGAGCGTTCTTTTTCCCGCTGCGGCTGCCGTTGCCGCCAGATTGACTGCTGTAGTGGTTTTACCCACGCCTCCCTTGCGATTGACGACGGCGATGATCCGCTTCATGGTTGTTTGCCTGTTTCACGTGAAACCATCCGCAGAGCAACGATGACGCTCTCCGGATTATCGGGTGCGGGATGAATCGTGGGTGCCATAAAGTATTGTGCCTGTTTGGAATGCTGGAACCGTTGGACTTCATCCTGTGCCAGACGCCCCTTCAGGGCCAGACAGATGCCGTCGGGTTTGAGCAGAAAGCGGGAGAGTTTGGCGATGCTCTCCAGATCCGCCAGGGCGCGACACAAGGTGACATCATAGGTGCGAGAATCTGCATGAGGTTCTTCGATCCGTTTTTTGTGAATCATGACGCGATTGCCCAATTGCAATTCCGTGACAATGAAGTTGAGAAAACGGACTTTCTTCTGATTGGCCTCATAAAGATGAAATTGTCTGGTGGGCGTGGAAAAGATTGCCAGAATGATGGCAGGCAAGCCTGCGCCAGATCCCATGTCGGCAATTCTGGCCGCATCCGGGAGCAAGGGCAGCAAAGTCAGCGCATTCGGAAGTTGTCGTGACCACAAGCTGTCGAGTGCCGCCGGACCAATGAGGGAATAGGTTCGGTTCCAGGTTATCAGATGGTTGACGTAGTTCTGCAAGGCAAACTGCTGTTCGGCATCTGGTGGCATGCCAAGCAGCCGTTGAATGATACCAAAGCCTGTTTCCTGGTCATTGCTCAAGTCGCGCATGGTCCAATTTCAACTGTTGAAAGAAAAAAGGAGAAGGGATTGTTTCCCTGGGGGCTGATTCTATTAAACCGCGACCATGCGTTGCTTGCCCAAAAGCGTCGCCTGCGGCGACCAGAGGGCGCGCCTGCGGCTAAGCGCGCCAAAGTCCAAAGTCCCAAGGGCTTCGCCCCTGGACCCCATTGACAAAGAACATATCCCGAAATGGATACGGTTCAGGCCGCGACCATTTTGAGATGGACACTTTTGAAGAAAAAGAGAGGGTCTGGGGGATTCTTCCCCCAGGGTTTTGACTTTAAATAGAAAATCTTTGCAATATTTTACTTTCAGAGTCAAAACCCTGGGGGAAGAATCCCCCAGACCCTCTCTTTTCTTTCAATCCATGTCGTCATGACCAATTCGTGCCAAAAAAGACACTTCTCAGGCTGGTCACGGTTCAAAAGCAAACTGTCTGCCCCCCAAACCCTGTCATGCTTGTTCACTGGTGCGATTTCAAATGAATCAACAACACCGAGATGGCCGCAGGAGTGGCACCCGGAACCCGGTAGGCCTGTCCGACCGTCCGGGGACGAATCTTCATCCATTTCTGCCGCAGTTCGGTGGACAAACCAGGCACCTGCATCCAGTCAAAATCTTCCGGCAGGATCATGCTTTCTGATTTGCGGAATTTGGACACCTCTTCCTGCTGTCGCGTCAAATAGCCTTCGTATCCAGCCTCAATGCACAACGCCTCCTGGATCTCTGCTGGCAAGGCATCCAGGTCGGCTTTCTGGAACACCTCCGCAGAAGTCATCTCTTCCCCGCGCAGCCAATCCCAGGCAGTTTTGCGATCCCGTCTATTTATCGATTCTGCTTCGGTGGCGTGGAGCTTGATGGCCTGCAAGGCGTTGCGTGCGTTATGGAGCATATCCTGTTTTTTTTCAAAATGGACCCAACGAGCCGCATCGACCAGCCCCAGTTCGTGTCCCAGAGGGGTCAAACGGGCATCCGCATTATCCGAGCGCAGCAGCAGACGAAATTCCGCACGGGAGGTGAACATGCGATAGGGTTCATCCACCCCTTTGGTCACCAGATCATCCACCATCACCCCCAGATAACTTTCCGAGCGATCCAGACGCATGGGTGGTTGATTGCGCTGATAGCGCACTGCCTGGACCCCGGCGATCAATCCCTGGCCGGCAGCCTCTTCATAGCCCGTGGTGCCATTGATCTGTCCCGCCAGATAGAGTCCTTCGACTTCCTTGACCGCCAAGGTATCTTGCAGTTGCGTTGGATCCACCATGTCGTACTCGATGGCATAACCGGGTCGGATGATACGCGCCTGTTCCAGACCCACCATGGAGTGGACCATCTCCAGTTGCACATCAATCGGCAAACTGGTGGAAATGCCATTGGGATAAATCTCCGTGGTGCGCCATCCCTCCGGTTCCAGAAAGATCTGATGGCGGTCACGTTCCTTGAACCGCACCACCTTGTCTTCGATGGAGGGACAATAACGCGGCCCGATCCCCTTGATCTGTCCCGAGTACAGAGGAGCACGATGGAGATTGTTCCGGATCTGTTCGTGGGTTCGTTCGTTGGTGAAGGTGATATGGCAAAGCACCTGTGGACGTTGGATGGTCGAGGTCATGAAGGAGAAGGGGACCGGTGGTGTTTCTCCAGGTTGCGGTTCCAGTCGGGACCAATCGATGGTGCGTCCTTCCAGTCGGGGCGGAGTGCCGGTCTTGAGGCGATGGATTTCCAGCCCCAGGGCGCGCAAGGAATCGCTCATGGTCATGCTGGGCGCATCCCCCAGCCGTCCTGCCGGAAAGGTGCGTTCACCGATGTGGGCCAAACCACGCAAGAAAGTGCCAGTCGTCAGGATCACGGCTGCGGCATGGCAGTCGTGCCCCCAATCGGTATGGACTCCGCGCACACGGTTGTTTTCGATAATCAATCCGCTTGCTTCGCCCTGTCGCAGGATCAGATTGGGAAGAGCCTCCAGGGCTGCCCGGGCTTCGCGGCGGTAATCCACCTTGTCCATTTGGGCGCGCGGTCCACGCACGGCTGGCCCTTTGCTGCGGTTGAGGATGCGGAAGTGGATGCCGGCACGATCCGCCAATGTGGCGATCAGGCCACCAAGCGCATCGATTTCTCGCACCAGATGTCCTTTCCCCAAACCGCCGATGGCAGGATTGCAAGACATTTGTCCAATGGTATCGAGATTTTGCGTCAGAAGCAGGGTGCGCGCCCCCATGCGTGCTGCCGCGTGTGCAGCCTCGCATCCGGCGTGACCGCCTCCGACTACGATGATGTCAAATTGATGCATGCTGGACATGATGTTCTGATAGCGTTTGATAGCAGATAATTGAGCATCCTTGAATACTATCAAAAGTCAGCGTAACAAGCAAGGCATGGTTTCACGTGAAACCATGCCTTGCTTGTTTTCATTAATCGCGCACAAATCCCAACAGCAGGACAGTGAAAAAGGGAGGGCTGTTGCCAGTACGATTGATACAGTTCTCCATTCAGAGCAACCTGTTTAAAGGGCTGTTTTCATCGAGCCGGGGAGCGACAGAGGACAGGGCGGAGTGTTTCACGTGAAACCTTTCCTGGTCGTTTTCGTTAATCAAATAGAATTCATCCGAATTGGATTTATGGCATTACCTGTTGAAAGAATGGATCTTCCAGGATTGGTTGGTGCCGGTTGAGACGCGCTCAACCGGGTACAACCCAACAAGGTGAGCGGTTGATTACATTGAATAGCGATCATCGCCGAATGGAGACCTTAACAAAAATCAAACAGAGCTGTTGGAAGGTTCAAGAGATTTGCTGACGTGAGCATACATTGGATGATTTTTTTGGGGTATCGAGAAGAGCATTTCACCAACCCGCAAAATCGACTATGCTTAAGGCGATGCGAATAGCGCGTTTTTTTTCAAAGTCGTCCCCTGCGACGACCATGGGGCGCGCTGCTGGCAAGGTGAGCGAAGGCACAGTCCCATAGTCTTCGCCCCTGGACCCCACTGACAAACAACGCACCTCAAGACAGGTGCGGTTTAACAGGAAACCATCTGGCTCATGAAAATCTGCCATACTTCGGACTGGCATCTGGGGCATCGTCTCTGCGGTCAGCGGCGCGAGGAGGAATTTGCCGCTTTTCTGGCATGGCTGGTGGAGACGTTGCAACGCGAGGCGGTCGAGGTGTTGTTGATCGCTGGCGATCTTTTTGATACCGCTGCGCCGAACAATCGGGCACAGGAGCTTTACTATCGGTTTTTGGCGCAGATCGCCGGTTCCACCTGTCGTCATGTCGTGGTGATCGGCGGCAACCATGACTCGCCTTCGTTTCTGGATGCGCCAAGAAAATTGTTGGCCGCGTTGCAGGTGCATGTGATCGGAGCGATCGGAGAGGATCCGGCCGAAGAGGTATTGGTGTTGCCAGGTTTGAATGGCGCACCGGAATTGTTGGTGTGCGCGGTGCCTTATTTGCGGGATCGAGACATCCGATTCTCCGAGGCGGCGGAAAGTGTCGAAACAAAAGATCGTAAACTGGTTGAGGGGATTCGTGACCATTATGCAGTGGTGGTTGATCTGGCAATGCAGCGACGTCAGGCGTTGGGAGGTGAGATTCCAATCATTGTGATGGGACATCTGTTTGCCTCCGGTGGGCGGGTACACGAAGGGGAAGGGGTCCGGGATCTTTATGTCGGGTCATTGGCGCAGATTCCGGTCACCTTGTTTCCGGAGGGTGTGGATTATCTCGCCTTGGGTCATCTGCATCTCGCCCAGCAACTGGGAGGATCGGAAACGCGGCGTTACAGTGGTTCGCCATTGGCGTTGGGATTTGGGGAGGTTGGACGGGAGAAGAGTCTTTGTCTGGTGACCTTCCAGGGTCGGCATGCCACGGTGTCGTTATTGCCAGTACCGGTTTTTCAGCCATTGGAGTCGATTCGCGGGAATCGGGAGAGAATTCTGGCACGGATGAGCACCTTGGTGGCAGAGAACAAACCGATTTGGGTGGAGGTGTTGCATGCGGATGACGCGCCGATCGGTGATTTGCGGCTGCGACTGAATGAAATGGTGGCTGGATCACCAGTGATGATGTTGCGCATTCGTGACGAACGGTTGTTGATGGCAGGATTGAGCGGATTGGATCCTGATGAGGAGATCGAGGCGTTGGATGAACAAATGGTTTTTGAGCGTTGTCTGGAGTTGCGCGGCATTTCCGAGTGCCAGAGGGATGATTTGCGCCGTGCTTACCAAGAAATTATTGAATCTTTGAATCATGAAGAGACCTAAACCGCGCTCATCTCGGGATAGGTCGTTTGTCAGTGGGGTCCAGGGGCCAAGGGTCCCTGGTGGGGTCCAGGGGCGAAGCCCTTGGGACCTTGGTCTTTGGCACGCTTTGCCGCAGGCGCGCCCCCTGGGCGCCGCAGGCGACGTTTTTGGGACAGAAACTCATGATTCCGAGTAACTATTCAGCACCCCCGTTGCCACCGTATGACGGCGTAGGGCATCGGTCAGG
>JADFWP010000036.1 GCA_015234115.1 Magnetococcales bacterium | reverse complement strand
AAATTTTTTGTTTAAAGTCAAAACCCTGGGGGAAGAATCCCCCAGACCCTCTCTTCTTTTTCAAAAGTGTACTATTGCAAGATTGCGGCGCAGGAGTCGGGATGAGTCTGTTTTTTCGCAGGTCATGGGCGTTGGGAGCGATGGTGGTCTGGATGGTGTGCGGATCGCCGGTTGTTGCTTTGGCCGCTTCGTTGGAGCTTTCCGGGTCGCTGCAACCGGGGATGGCGGTGTTGTTGAATGTGAAGGGATTTGCGCCTGGCTCCCGTCTGACCGGAACCCTGGATCAGGAATCTTTTCCCATCACGCCGCAAGGTCAGGCCATCGTGGCTTTGGACATGGAGAAGCAACCGAAGAACGTCACCTTGAAAGTGGTGATCACGCCGTCATCGGGTCAGCCGGAGACCTTGACCCGCACCCTGGAGATTCCAAAACGGCAATATAAAGAAGAATATATTGATCTGCCAAAGAAAAAGGTTGATCTGGATCAGCCCGACATGACCCGCGCCAACCAGGAGACCGAACGCATCGCCGCCACCTATCGGTTGCGGGAGGGGCGCACCGGGTTTGAGAAGGGATTCCGTCAATCTGCCTCCGGGCGTTTTTCCGGGGTGTTCGGCAGTCGGCGGATTTTGAACGGTCAGGCGCGCAAACCGCACAACGGGGTGGATGTCGCCGCTCCTGCGGGCACGCCGGTGATCACCATGGCACCGGGCACGGTGGTCTTGGCGGGAGAGAATTTTTTCTTCACCGGCAATACCGTGGTGGTCCATCATGGTCACGGGGTGATTTCGCTTTATGCCCATTTGGAACAGATGAAGGTGCGTGAGGGGGAGTGGTTGGAGGCTGGGGCGACCCTGGGCACGGTGGGCATGACCGGGCGGGCGACCGGCCCGCATTTGCATTGGGGGGTGTTGGTGCGTGGCGCGCGGGTGGATCCCATGGGGCTACCGGGAATCCGTCCCTGAAAAGCCGCACCCCCTCCCTTTCGATCCAACCATTGAAAAAAAAGAGGGGGTCTGGGGGATTCGTCCCTCAGACCCCCTCTTTTTTTTCAATGGTTGGGTCATGGATGGCCAGCGCATCCGAATGATTGATTCCTGGCACAGGGGGTGTTATGCTTTTTTATTTGCATGCATCCGGATTATGAGGGGAAAGCGCGGTAAAATCCATGAATACAATCACATCACTCGATTTTGAGCACTCTCTGGGCCGTCTGGAAGAGGTGGTCGCGCGACTCGAACAGGGGGATTTGCCCCTGGAAGAGGGGTTGGCCGCCTTTGAAGAGGGCATGGCGCTCTCCCGTCATTGCCAGCAGCGACTGGACGTGGCCGAAAAACGGATCGAGGAACTGCTGGCCAACCATGGCGAGGCTCTGCGATGACTCCAACGGAACTGGAACGCTATCTGGATGATCACAAACTGATGGTGGAAAAGCAGTTGGATGGGTTCGTGCCATCGGCGAACCGTCCTCCGCAGCGTCTCAATGCCGCGATTCGCCACAGTTTGCTGGGCGGGGGTGGCAAACGGTTGCGACCGATTCTGGTGCTGGCTTCGGCTGAGGCGGTGGGCGGCAGGAAAGCGGATCTGCTGCCTATGGCCTGCGCACTGGAGTGCATTCATACCTATTCGTTGATTCATGACGATTTGCCGGCCATGGACGACGATGATTTGCGCCGTGGGGTGCCCACCTGCCACAAGGCGTTTGACGAAGCGACCGCAATCCTGGCTGGGGATGCCTTGTTGACCCTGGCGTTCCAGTTGGCCGCCACTCCGATTGCCGGTCGGACGGATGGCGTGGTGCTGGCCATGATCGCGCAACTGGCGCGGGATGCCGGGATTCATGGCATGGTTGGCGGTCAGATGCTTGATATTCTGGCGGAAAATCGTGAGACCACCCTGGCCGAGTTGCAAAACATCCACATCCACAAGACCGGCGCCCTGATTCGCGCCTCCTGCCTGATCGGTGCCACGCTCGGGGGTGGGGATCCGGAGCAGATTCGCCATCTCAACCGCTTTGGCGAGGCTTTTGGATTGGCTTTCCAGATCACCGACGACATCCTGGATGTGATCGGCGATGCCCGCATCATGGGCAAAAGTCCCGGCACCGACAAGAGAAACAACAAGGCCTCCTATCCGGCCCTGATGGGGCTTGCCCAGGCCCGTCAGGAGGCGCAAAACATGGTGAACGAGGCCCTGGAGGCTCTCTCTTCCTTTCCGCCGACCGCCGACCCGTTGCGTGCTCTGGTCAGCCGTCTGCTGGACCGGACCCATTGACAGACGAGCGATTCATGCATCCTTTGCTGAAAACCATTCAGGAACCCCACCAATTGCGTGCTCTGCCGGAATCGGCTTTGCGGCAGTTGGCAGACGAATTGCGCGACTTCACCATCGAAACCGTCTCCAAAACCGGTGGCCATCTCGGGGCGAGCCTCGGCGTGGTCGAATTGACCATTGCCCTGCATTATATATTTGATACTCCTGAAGACCGCCTGATCTGGGACGTGGGCCATCAATCCTATCCCCATAAAATTCTCACCGGACGGCGCGATCGCATGGCCACCCTGCGCCAGCGTCACGGGTTGTCCGGTTTCACCAATCGCGCGGAGAGCCTTTATGATCCCTTCGGGGCAGGCCACTCTTCCACGTCGATTTCGGCCGCCCTCGGCATGGCCATGGCGAGTCGTCATCAGGGGATCAAGCGTCACGCCATCGCGGTGATCGGCGATGGCGCCATGACTGCCGGAATGGTTTTCGAGGCGTTGAACAATGCCGGAGAACACCAGAAGCAGGCGAATCTGATCGTGATCCTCAACGACAATGAAATGTCGATTTCGGCCAATGTCGGTGCCTTTTCGGCCTATTTGAGCCGCATCATGAGCGGACGGATGTATACGCGCCTCAAGGGGGGGACCGGTCGCATGCTCGGTCGCATCGCCCCGCCGCTGCTCGATGCCGCCCGCAAGGCCGAAGAACATGTCAAGGGGATGTTGACTCCGGGCACGCTCTTCGAGGAGTTGGGATTCGACTATTTCGGTCCGATCGACGGTCATGATTTCAATCAGTTGTTGCCCACCTTGCGCAATGTCCGGCAACTGCCCGGTCCGATTCTGGTCCATGTGATCACCAAAAAGGGCAAGGGATTCGTTCCGGCGGAGAACAATCCCTGCACCTATCACGGCGTGAATCCCTTTGATCGTCGTCAGGGGGTGATGCCGGCCCGGGACGTGACCCCTTCTTATACCCAGATTTTTTCCAAGACTCTGGTGGATTTGGCCAGAAGCAATTCCAAAATCATGGCGATCACGGCGGCCATGCCGGAGGGGACCGGCTTGCAGGAGTTCAGCGAGTGCTTTCCGGATCGATTTTTCGATGTGGGGATCGCCGAACAGCATGCGGTCACCTTTGCCGCCGGATTGGCGTGCGAGGGTTTTGTGCCGGTGGTGGCGATCTATTCGACTTTTTTGCAACGGGCGTATGATCAGGTCATTCACGACGTGGTGTTGCAAAAGCTCCCGGTGGTTTTTGCCCTGGATCGGGCCGGACTGGTGGGGGCCGATGGCGCGACCCATGCCGGGGTGTTTGATTTGAGTTTCCTGCGTGCCATTCCCGATCTGGTGATCATGGCTCCGGCAGATGAAAACGAATTGCGTCACATGCTCGCCACGGCCATTGCCTTGGGAAAACCGGTGGCCTTGCGCTATCCCCGTGGTGCGGCCCTGAATCTCCCTCCGGAACCGATCAAACTGTTGCCGGTCGGCGTGGGACGGATTCTGCAAGAGGGGTCGGACATCACGCTGATCGCGGTGGGTCAGCCGGTGCATGTGGCGTTGCAGGCTGCCCGGAGGCTGGAGGAGGCAGGGTTTGCGGTGGGTGTGTTCGATGCCCGTTTCGTCAAACCCCTGGATGCGACGCTGTTGCGTCGTGCCGCCGCGAGCCGGGTGGTGGTGACCCTGGAGGAAAATACCACCATGGGTGGTTTCGGTGCGGCGGTGCTGGAGTTCCTGGCCGCAGAGGGGCTGCTCGACGCAGGACTCAAGGTGCGCAACTGGGGGTTGCCGGACCGTTTCATTCCCCATGGAACGCAGGCCGAGTTGCGCGCCGAACTGGAGCTGGATGCCGATGGTCTGGTCCAGCGCATCCAATCTTTGTTGTCTCACTAGAATTCCCTTTTTTGGCATATGACTCAGCGTTTGGATCGTCTGCTGGTCGCACGCGGTCTGGTCGCCGACCTGGCAACGGCCGTGGGGTTGATCATGACCGGCAAGGTGCTGGTCGGGGGTCGTCCGGTGGTCAAGCCTGGTGCAGGTGTGGCCGATCAGGTGGAAATCCGTCTCAAGGATCCTCCCTTGCCGTGGGTGTCGCGGGGGGCGCTCAAGTTGGAAGCGGCCTTGGATGGCTGCGGTCTGGAGGTGAACGGACTGGTCTGTCTGGATGTGGGGGCTTCGACCGGAGGATTCACCGATCTGCTGTTGAGTCGGGGCGCGGCGCGGGTGTTTGCGGTGGATGTCGGCTATGGTCAACTGGCCTGGAAGCTGGTCCAGGATCCGCGCGTGGTGGTGATGGATCGCTGCAACATCCGTCAACTGAAGCCTGACGATCTTGCCGGCCCGGTTGATTTTTTGACCATGGACATCAGTTTCATGTCGTTGGCGCAAGCCCTGCCTGCGGCGGTCTCCTGCCTGCGGGAGGGGGGGACGGGGGTGGTATTGATAAAACCACAGTTTGAGTTGCCGCGTGAAATGATTTCCAAAGGGGGAGTGGTGATGGATCCGGCACTCCATCAGCAGGCCATCGACCGGGTTCGCAGTGTTGCCGAAGGATTGGGGCTGACCAGTCGCGCCACTCTTCCTTCGCCCATTGTCGGTCCGGCGGGCAATCGGGAGTTTTTGTACTGTTTTGATCGTATCCCAGGGAACGCGGAAAAACAGATAAACCGGTAACCGCTCGGAAACGCCTTGTCCGTGGACAATTCTTTCATTAATATGGCGACAGATCAAACGCGAGCCGTTATTTGGGGAGTCGTTCATGCGGAACTGGAAGGTTGGGTACAAACTGGGATTCGGCTTTGGCGGCGTGCTGTTGCTGTTGCTGCTGATTTTCGCGGCTTCTTATTATACGATCGAGCGCTATCAGGTTGCAGGGCCGGAGTACGAGAATATCATGAGGGGCAAGGATCTGATCGCGGATGTCTTGCCTCCCCCGCTTTATATTATCGAGTCCTGGGAAGCGGTACTGGAACTCAACCAGTTGGCTTCCAAAGAAGAACTCCCGAATCACATCAAAGAACTGAACGAGCTGCGCAGCCAGTATCAGAAGCGTTACGAATTCTGGATGGCGGCCGGACTGGAAACCGAACTGGTCAAGTTGCTCGAAAAGGCCAATCGTCCTGCTGAGATTTTTTTCAATATCGTCTACAAAGAGTATTTGCCCGGTTTCCAAAAAGGAGAGCGCAATCCAGTCCTCCTCAAGAAGATGAACGATATCTTCGACGAACATCATCGGGCGGTCAATGAAGTGGTCGCCTATGCCACGAAACGGAGCGAGCGTCAGGAACAGCAGGTGGAAGTCGAGGTCACGCGGGATGAACTGTTCATGCTGGTCGGGACGTTCATCGGGCTGGTGCTGGGGATTGTCACGTCGCTGTTGATCGGACGCTCCATTGTCGTGCCTTTGCGCAGGGGGGTGGCCATGGCCGGGGAGTTGGCCCGCGGCAACCTGACAGCCTCCATTGTGGTGGAAAGCAAGGACGAGACGGGAGAGTTGGCCAGGGCGCTCAACAGCATGGCACTTTCTTTGAACCGGATCGTGGTCGAGGTGGTCGCCAAGGCCGGGGAGGTGAATGCGGCGGCGGTTGCGTTCAATCAGGTGGCGCATGACCTTAACCAGAGCGCGGTGCTGCTGGGGCAGCGTTCGGCCCAGGTGACCTCCACCAGCGAGGAGTTGAGCACCAACATGGAGACCATCTTCCGCTCGGTCTCCGACATGACCGTCGGTTTCAGTACCGTCTCGGCTTCTGCCGAGGAGATGGCCACCAACATGAATACCATCGCTTCGGCGGCGGAGGAGGCCAACATCAATCTGACCTCTGTGGCCAAGGCGAGCAATCAGGTCAGCGTCAGCATGGGATTTGTGCGCGAGGCGGCGGATCAGACCAGTCAGAATGTCTCGACCGTGGCGGCGGCGGTCGAGGAGTTGAGCACCTCTCTGATCAGCGTGCGTCAGTTGTGTCAGAACGCCTCCGGCGAAGCCACCCAGGCGAGCGAAAGCGTGCAGAGCGCGGATGAGGTGTTGGACAAGCTGCTTGCGTCGGCGCGGGAGATCGATCAGGTGGTGGCGATGATCAACGATATCGCCAGTCAGACCAATCTGTTGGCCCTGAATGCCGCCATCGAGGCGGCTGGCGCGGGGGATGCGGGCAAGGGGTTTGCGGTGGTGGCGACCGAGGTCAAGGAGTTGGCCCGTCAGACCACCGAGGCCACCAGTCTGATCGGCGGCAAGATCGGCGAGATTCAGTCCAATGCCGGCAATGTGGGGGATGCCAACTACAAGGTGAATCACCTGATCGAACGGGTCAACGACTCCAACGGTGATATTTTGCGTGCCGTGGACGAACAGGCCATGACCCTGCGCGAGGTCTCCAGGTCCATGTCGGATGCTTCGGGTCAGACCACCGAAGTGACCGAACGGGTCAACGACGCCTCCAGCGGCATCGAGGAGGTGGCGCGCAGCGTGCAAGAAATCAGTTTTGGTATCGCTGAAGTCACGCGCAGTGTGGTCGAGGCCACCACCGGGGTGAGTGAAGTGACCCGTCAGATTCACGAGACCTCCAGGGGGGCCGAGGAGATTCACAGCAATGTCTCGGTGGCCAGCGCGGCGATTCGTGATGTGGCCGAGAGCATGAGTCAGGTCAACCATTCCAGCGAGGCGCTGACCAGTCTGGGAGCCATGGTGGCCAAACAGGCCGCCGAGATGACGGCCATTGCCGCAACGCTGCAATCGCGGTTGTCGGGCTTCAAGACCCGCGCGGTGAGCGGAGGCGGTGGGCGTTCGGGAGAACCGGAATTGGCGGGAGAGGAAGACCTGCCGGAGGTTTGATGGGGTTGGCGTTGGGTGCGTTCCGGCAAAAGTTGTTGGATCGCCGGGAAGCGGTCAGCCGCTGATCAGACGTTTGGCGCATCCGGCCATGCGGCGGATGATGGCCGGATCGTTTTCCGCCTTGGCCAGCAGGATCGCCCCTTCGAGCAGCGCGAGGATGGACTCGGCCTGCTGGTGGATCTGCCCGGATGGTTCGGCGTGGTCGTCGGTGCGGATGGCGGCTGCCAGCCGGGTGATGGTGGCGCGCAAGACCAGCGCCAGCGCCACACGGAGGTTTTCATCGCGGGTACTCATCTCCAGCGCCAGGTTTCCGAACGGACACCCCTTGACCGCGCCTTGTTCTTCAAGAAAATTTTCCTGAAGTGCTGCCGCCATGTCAAACAATCGTTCGATGCGCGCTGCCGGAGGAAGGTCTGCGGCCAGGGCCTGATCGAGCAGGGCATTGGTATCGCTGTGGAACCGTTCCACCACGGCCACGCCCAATTGGCTTTTGGTGGCGAAAAAGTGGTAGAAACTCCCCTTGCGCACCCCGGCCCGCGCGCAGATCTCCTGCACGCCGGCCATGGCATAGCCTCCATCCCGCAGCAGTTCCATGCCGCTTTGGATCACCCGTTCTCTGGCATCGCTGGTGCGTCCCATGGGTGGTCTCCTTTGTCTGTCGGTTACCATTCCACCCGGGCGGACGGATGGCGCGTTTCCATGAGCAGTCTTTTGAGAAACGAGCTTAACGACTCCATGTAAAGCGGATCGTCGATCAGGAAGGCATCGTGGCCATGGATCGAGCGGAACTGCTCGAAGGTGACGTTTTTCTGATGCCAGTTGAGCATTTTGACCAGTTCTTTGGAGCGTGAGGTATCGAAACGCCAGTCGGTGTCGAAGCTGACCACCAGCAGTCGCGCCGTGACCTTTTGCAGCCGTTTGGCCGTGGTTTCCGGATCCGGGAAGGGATCGAAATAGTCCATGGCCTTGGTGATATAAAGGTAGGTATTGGCGTCGAATTTCTTGACAAAGGACGATCCCTGGTAGTGCAGATAGCTCTCCACGGCAAAGTCGCGCTCGAAGCCGAAGGAGAGTTCCCGCCGGTCTTGCAACTGGCGTCCGAATTTTTCGTGCAATCCTTTTTCCGACAGATAGGTGATGTGGGCCACCATGCGGGCCAGAGCCAGTCCGTTGACCGGTCTGGGCACCCCGTCACCGTAATAATCTCCGCCATTGAAGTGGGGATCGACCATGATCGCCTGACGGGCCACGGCGTTGAAGGCGATGTTCTGGGCCGACAGACGCGGGGTGGAGGCGATGACGAGTGCTGCCCGCATGGCGTCCGGGTAATCCATGGCCCATTGCAGGGCGATCATCCCGCCCATCGATCCACCGGCCACGGCCAGCAGTTGGGGAATTCCCAGGGAATCGATCAGTGCCTTTTGCAGTCGGGCCATGTCGCCGATGGTGATCATCGGAAATTGCAGGCCAAAGGGGCGTCCGGTGGCCGGATTGAGGCTGGAGGGGCCGGTGGTGCCGTCGCATCCTCCCAGGTTGTTGCTACAAATGACAAAGAATTTCTCTGTGTCGAAGGGTTTGCCAGGGCCGATGTAGTTGTCCCACCAGCCCGCTTTGCGATCCTCTTCCTGGTGGCGGCCGGCGGCGTGGGCATTGCCGGAGAGGGCGTGGCAGATGAGGATGGCATTGCTTTTGTCGCTGTTGAGCTGACCATAGGTCTCGTAGGCGATCCGGACCGGCGCGAGCGAAGCCCCGCAATCGAGGGTGAGTGCGCTGGCGCCATCGGTGAACAACTCGGCATACAGGGTTTGCACGATCCCCACAGAGCGGGGCGATTGAGGCTCGTTGGTATTCATCGGTTCCCTCGGGCAGTGAGAGGAAGCTTTGGTGTTGTCCTTGCTGAAGCTTCATTGTAGTGGTTCCGGGCATATCAGGGGAAGGGTTGCCATGGCGGGATATCCTTCGACAGACTCTGGGCTATGGGCATGGAAATTGCTTTCAAGGTAGCCAAGGATTCTCCGGTCTGATGCCGGCAGAGTCGGCGCGAATGATCGGGAGCGGGAAACATGATGCCATTCTTGAAACGATTCAAAGGATTCAGCGATGTCTTCATGGCCGGCGGCATCATTACGGTGCTGGCGATCATGATCATACCCATTCCTTCGTGGCTGCTGGATGTCTTTCTGTCCGTCAACATTTCACTGGGAATCGTCATCCTTCTGACGACCGTCTATGTCCATCGACCGCTGGAATTCTCCTCATTTCCCAGCGTGTTGCTGATCACCACCATGTTCCGGCTGGCGTTGAACATCGCCACCACCCGCCTGATCCTGCTTCATGGCGCCGAGGGCGAGGGGGCGGCTGGCGAGGTGATCCGCTCCTTTGGCCAGTTCGTGGTCGGGGGCAATCCGGTGGTCGGGGTCATCATCTTCGGCATTCTGGTGATCATCAACTTCGTGGTCATCACCAAAGGTGCCGGGCGTATCGCCGAGGTGGCCGCACGCTTCACCCTGGATAAAATGCCGGGCAAGCAGATGGCCATCGATGCGGATCTCAACTCCGGCCTCATCTCCGAAGGCGAAGCCAAAACCCGCCGCCGCGAGATCGAACAGGAGTCGGAATTCTTCGGGGCCATGGACGGTGCTTCGAAGTTTGTCCGGGGGGATGCGGTCGCAGGCATCATCATTGTGTTCATCAACATCATCGGCGGCTTCATCATCGGTGTGGGTCAGCATGGGTTGTCGGCAGCCGATTCGGCCAACATCTACACCATTCTCACGGTGGGTGATGGTCTGGTGGCGCAGATTCCGGCTCTGGTCATCTCGACCGCCGCCGGTTTTCTGGTGACCCGCGCCTCTTCGGATGAGAATCTTGGCGATCAGGTGGGCGGCCAGATTACGGCGCAGCCTCGGGTGGTGTTGCTGAGTGCTGGCGTGCTGGGACTGTTCGCAGTCCTGCCTGGCATGCCGACCGTGCCGTTTGCGCTGTTGGCCATCCTGATGGGTGGCTGGTCCTACTTCCTCTTCAAGCGCCTGGAAACCGCCGAGCTGGTCACGGCCCGCACCGAAACGGCCCGCGCCCAGAGCGAGGCCTTGGTGGAAGAACCGATCGAGAACTTCCTGGCCTTGGACCTGTTGCGTCTGGATGTGGGCTATGGCCTGATCGCCCTGGTGGACGAGAGCCAGCAGGGAACGTTGCTCGACAAGATCCGTTCGATTCGCAAACAGTTCGCTTCGGATATGGGTTTTGTGGTGCCGCCGATCCACATCAAGGACAATCTTCAGTTCCGGCCTGGTGAATATGCCTTCATGATCCGGGGCGTGGAAGTGGGACGGGGAGAACTCAAGCCGTCGCAGTTTCTGGCCATGGAGGGCGGATCGGTCACGGGTCGCATCGATGGCATCCCGACGGTCGAACCGGCTTTTGGCCTGCCTGCCCTGTGGATTTCGGGCAATGACCGGGAGCGGGCCGAGATGATGGGGTATACGGTGGTGGATCCGGCCACGGTGCTGGCGACCCATATCACCGAACTGGTTCATACCCATGCCCATGAGATGCTCAATCGTCAGGAGGTGCAGAACCTGCTGGATCTCACGGCCAAGACCCAGCCCAAGCTGGTGGAGGAGTTGATCCCGCATGTGATCACGCTGGGAACGCTGCAAAAGGTGTTGCAGGGACTGCTGCGCGAGCGGGTTTCGGTACGCGACATGAGCACCATTTTGGAGACCATCTCCGATTATGCCCGGGTGGTCAAGCAGCCTGCCCAACTGGTGGAGTTGACCCGTCAATCCCTGGCGCGCTCGCTGGTGACCCGCTACCTGGACGAGGAGGGACGCCTTTCGGCGCTGATTCTGGGTGCGGATGCCGAGAATCTGGTCAACGAGGCGATCGTCGATGGGGAGTATGGTTCCTATCTGGCGTTGGCGCCGCGTGCGGCGGGATTGTTGATGGTGCGGATCCGCGAGTCTGTGGATCGCATCGCCTCGCATGTGCAGCAGCCGGTGATCATCACCGGGGCCAGGGCGCGTCCTTTCTTCAAGCAGGCAGCCGAGGCCGCTTTGCCCCATTTGGCGGTGCTGTCACAAAACGAGATTCCCACGAACATTCCGGTACACTCTCTTGGAACGGTGACGCTCTCGTGAGGGCGTGACGAAAGAACAGGCAAGGAACCGACCGTATCATGAACATATCTAAGTTTCAGGCGCGGGACATGCGCGAGGCGCTCCAGATCGTCAAGGAGCAGTTGGGGCCGGATGCGGTGATTCTTTCCACCCGGAGCATCCGGGAGAAGGGGCCGGGCGGATTGGCTTTGGGCAAGACCATGATCGAGGTGACCGCCTGTCCCAGTCCATCGGCTCAGGGGGGTGGTGCGGCGCGGGCGGACGGGGGACGGTTTTCGGCGGTGGTGGATGATCCCATCGACCGCTCCGAACCCGAAAGCGCGCCACGGATGGCCGAGTCGCGCACCCGGCCCGAGCGGAGTGCCGCTCCGGCCACCGGTGGACGCGGTGGAGCGGCAGCAGGTGCCTCTGCCGGACGGGCTGCCGCATCGGCGCGCGAGGCCGATGCCCCCATGCCGATGCCGATCGTGCCGACCATGGGCGAATTGCCGCCCGAGTTCCCGCTGGTGGGGGATGCCTCGGGACTGGATGTGATGGGCAAGCGGCACTATGGGATGTTGTTGATGCACGGGGTCGAGGAGCCGATTGCCCGCAAGATCGCCATGATGGATCAATCCGGCAAGGAGCGGGGGCTGGATGTGGCCTTTTCCCGCACCCTGAAATATCGCGATCCTTTGGATGGCAAATCGCGGGTCATCGTGCTGGTGGGTCCGACCGGTGTCGGCAAAACCACGACTCTGGCCAAGCTGGCGGCGGATTTGATCCTGAATCGTCAACGTTCCGTGGGCATGATCACCCTGGATACCTTCCGCGTTGGCGCTGTGGCCCAGTTGGAGACCTATGCCAAGCTGTTGCAGGTGCGTCTGGTGGTGGCGCGCACGCTGTCCGAGGTCAAGGCCGGGTTGCATTCGCTCAACCGTTGCGACTTCGTGCTGGTGGATACGGTCGGCTCCAGTCCCTACAACCGGCGTCAGGTCAACTCCACGGCCGGGCTGTTGCCGATCATGGGGGATGATCGCGAAGTGATCCTGACCATGGCCGCCAATGTGCGCGAAACCGAACAACAGGCGATTTTCCGGCGTTTTTCCGTGCTCAGGCCCACGGGATTGATCTTCACCAAGCTCGACGAGACCGTCACCTATGGGGGAATCCTGAATGTGGCGGTCCGGGCCGGATTGCCGCTGACCATGTATACCGATGGACAGCGGGTGCCGGAGAATCTGGGCTGGATGTCGCCCAAGACCATGGCGCGCTGGTTTCTGGAAGAGCGCGATCTGGATCAGTGAGGAGAGTTTCGGATGCTCTGTCAATGTGGAATGCGAATTGCATTATTCTTGAAGAGACGGACTGAAGCGCGTTGCCAGCGGGCTGTGAATACCAACTTTTGATCCGAGCTGATCCGATGGATCCCGATTTCGGGATGCGCGGTGGCGGGGGAATCATGATTAAGGATCTGGACAATCAAGTCGCGACATTGAAGGCTCTCGCCGAACGGCGCAAGGCCGGCGCCCTGTCACGGGGCCCCCTGGCTACACCGCCGGTCAACGAGGAGTTGTCGCAACGCCGGGTGCCGCACACCATGGCCATCACCAGTGGCAAGGGCGGGGTGGGCAAGACCCTGGTGACGGTCAATCTCGCCATCCAGTATGCCCGCCAGGGGCTGAAGGTGCTGTTGATCGACGCGGATCTGGGGTTGGCCAACATCGATGTGGTGCTGGGCATCTCCACGCCGGAATACACCATCCAGGATGTGCTGGAGGGCCATTTGACGCTGGATCAGGTGGCGATTCAGGGGCCGGAGGGGATCACCATTCTGCCTGCGGCATCCGGTGTGGCGGGCCTGTCGGCTCTGACCGAAGAGCAGAAACTGGCCCTGATGGATCATATCGACCACTGGAACGCGGATTTCGATGTGGTGCTGGTGGATACCGGAGCCGGAATCTCCGAGAACGTGCGGTTTTTCGTGCTGGCCGTGGAGCGGATCATGGTGGTGGTGACGCCGGATCCGACCAGTGTGACCGATGCCTATGCCCTGATGAAGGTGCTTTTTCTGAACCATCGCGCATCGCATTTCGATCTGGTGATCAACCAGGTGCGCGACGAGAACGAGGCCAAGGATGTCTACCGCACCCTGTCGCAGGTGGCGGACAAGTTTTTGAACGTGGTATTGAATTTTGTCGGATCGGTGCCCGAGGATGCCCTGTTGGCCCAGTCGGTGCGGGCGCAGAATCCGGTGTCGATCACCCATCCGGATGCGGCGGTTTCCCAGTCGTTCAAGAAGTTGTCGGCCAGCCTGATGCGTCTGTGGCGTGAGAAACGTCAGGAGGAGGGCCGAATGATATTCTTCTGGCGGCGTTTGTTGCAGGATGCCCGCGGGCAATCCGGGTCGTGATCGGTGGAGGGGGTCATGTCCAAGAAGGTGGATAGTGTCCGGGATCCGGAGGACAATGATCAGGGGCAAACCTGGGAAGGGTTGAGCCGGGATGAGGTGATCCTCAAATATGCCCCGATCGTCAAGTATGTGGCCAGCCGGATTTCGATGAAGCTGCCTCAATCGGTGGACATTGACGATTTGATTCAGGTGGGTATCCTTGGCTTGATCGATGCGGTCGCCAAGTTCGATCCGCACCGGGGGATCAAGTTTCAGACCTATGCCGAGTTCCGGGTGCGCGGAGCGATTCTGGATGAGTTGCGCTCCATGGACTGGGTGCCGCGCGCGGTGCGTCAGACGGCGGCCCACATTCAGGAGACCTATCTGCTGCTGGAAGGGCAGCAGGGCAAGGCGGTCGAGGATTTCGAGGTGGCGGCCCATCTGGGCCTCTCCCTGGATGAATTCTACCGCAATCTGGATGCGGTGCGCGGCATTGCGATTCTTTCGTTCGACGATCTGCGTCCCTCCATGGACGAGGATGAATGGGATGTGCTGGAGATGTTGGCCGATCCGGAGATTGTCGATCCGGTGGACAGTATCGGCCTGAATCAATTGCGGCTTGCCCTCTCCGAGGCGATCACCGCACTGCCGGAAAAGGAACGCTTGGTGGTCACGCTCTATTATTTCGAAGAGTTGACCATGAGTGAAATCGGGGAGGTGCTCGGTTTGACCGAATCGCGCATCTCCCAGTTGCACAGCAAGGCCGCCATGCGCATGCGGGCGCGGATGAAACGGGTATTGGGGCGCATCTCGTGAACATTTGGAATCTCCTTGTCGTAGTCTGTTTCATAGCCCTTTATCTGGCTGTCTCCCTGGTTTTCATCCAGGTGCAGAAGTTGCGGGACGAGCTGAAAGCCAGTCGGGCGGAGCCGGATGTCGAGCCGGTGGATGCCGCCGAATGCGTCAATACCATCCGGCGCGAAATCGCCAATCTGGAAGAGCGTCTGGAAAGCGCGGTCCGTGCCATCCCTGAGCAGATCCACAAGGATTTGCAAAAGGAGATGCAGGGGATCCAGAACGATCTGCGTTACCTGTCCCGGCCTGGTCCGGTGGGCATGAACATGGGTGGCGTGGTGGGTCATGGTTCCAAGCTTTCCGAAAACGGCAGTCCGGTCAACATGGCGGATGCCTACCGCGAGGCCAGACTGTTGCTCGCCAATGGCGTGGACGAGGATCGGGTGGTCAACGAAACCGGTCTGGCGGTCGAGGAGGTCAGTCTGTTGAAGCGTCTGCACCGCAGTCAACTGGAGGAACGCGACCCATGATGCCGGGAGTGGGCCGATGATTCTTTCGGGTCTCCCGCTCCCTCCGGTTGACGCGCAGGCGCTCTCTTCTTCGCTTTACGCCGCACCATCCCCCCCCGAATTGATCGAGGGTCGGCTCCTGGTCGGTCGGATCACCCAACTGGGTGCCGACGGCCAGGGGGTGATCCGGTTTCCCAATGGCAGTGGATTGTCGTTTTCCGGTGGCCAGACCTTGCGGGTCGGCGAGCAGGTGACGCTGGAGGTGACCCGGCTGGCGCCTGAAATCACTGTGCGTCTGGTGGCGAGCGAATCCGGCGGCGCGGCTGCTTTGGCCCAGAATGCCGAACAGAGCCTGACCCGTGCGCCGGATCTGATGGGGCGCTTGATGTTTCTGTCGGGTCTCTCCCGTGGGGCTTCGGCCCAGGCCGGGGCCGGGCGGGCGCCGGTGCTGTTCGCCGGGAAGGAGAGTCTGGCCACGGTCATGCAAAAGGCGTTGCCGAACCTGTCCGGGGAAGAGCTTTTCAAAGGCGATCTCTCCGGTCTGACCCGTCTGCTGGAGGGGGGGAGTCGGCAGGAGGTGGTCGAGGCGGTGCGGATGGTGCGTCAGGCGGCCGAATCGTTGCGTCAGGAGGGGGGCGGGGCGGTCACCAGGGGGAGCGCCGGCGCGGAGGGGAGCGAGGTGGCTGGAGCGCGTCACGCCTTGCAGCGGCTCGGGGATTTGTTGACCATGCAACAGCTTCTGCCCCAGGCGGTCCCCTCGCCGGAAGATGGCGCGGCTTTGCTCGGGTATCGGCTCTTCTGGTTGAACGAGGGGGGCTTGGGCGAGGTGGTGTGGCGCAAGGAGCAGGAGAAGCGTCGCACGGGGGGGCGCAAGGGCGATGAATCGGTGCTGTCGGTCCTTTTGTCGCTGAACATGACCCGTCTGGGCATGGTCCAGGCCCGGCTGGTGTTGGGCGAGGGGATGTTGGCCGTCGGGATTTCGGCTGGCGAAGAGGAGTCGTTATCGGCCTTGCGCGGCGAGATCGGCACCTTGCGTCACAATCTGATCGCTGCCGGATTGCCGCTGCGGGCGCTTGATCTCACCATGCTGGGCGAGGGGGGGATGAAGGCCGAGCGGGCCAGTTTTCTGGGCATGGGCGGGGGGTTTGCGGCTGAGGCGTGAGGGGCGCGTGCGAGGCGACCGGTTCACCAGATTTTGGGCACGAACTCCGCGTCATTGGCCAGCGTGACGGTTTCGCCGGACTGGAGGATGACGAACAGTCCTTGCTCCATGGCGTATTGATCCACCTGGTCATCGATGACAATGCCGGCCACGGCACCGATCAGTTGCTTGTCCGCGTAATCGGGAAAGAATGTCTTAAATTCTTTTAATTTTTTTTCGTATTTCTGGACATGTTCCAACGTCAGCCGACTTTTGGCTTCCACGGCAATGATGATCGTGGTGTTGCTGATGAGTACATCGATTTCCATGCGCCGGTTGCCGGGCAGAAACGCCTTGACGTTGCGGGTCATCCGGTGGACCGGAATGCCCCATCTGGCAAACAGGTTGACACTGGCCGCAGCCACGATCCCCTCGACAAAATCACCCCAGCGGCTACCCAGGTTGCCAACCAGGATGGCTGCTTTGTCGATTTTAATGGTCACCTCTGCAAGCATGGCGTCCAATGCTTCGAGTCTGCGGTTGAACCGGTCGTCCGATTCCTGCCTGCGCCGGTCTTCTTCCGCGAACGACGCCCAGATTTTTCGTTCGATTTCCGCACTCATCTCGCGCGCTTTTCGTTCGGCTTCCGCACTCATCTCGCGCGCTTTCCGGTCGGCTTCCGCACTCATCTCGCGCGCTTTCCGGTCGGCTGATTCACTCATCTCGCGCGCTTTCCGGTCGGCTGATTCACTCATCTCGCGCGCTTTCCGGTCGGCTGATTCACTCATCTCGCGCATTTTCCGGTCGGCTTCCGCACTCGCCTCCCGCATTCTGCGGTCAGATTCCTGCATTCTGCGGTCAGACTCCAGGAATGCTTTCCAGACATCGTCGAGTGTCGCGGATTCAGGCATGATGGCCCTTTGCATCAAATCAAGAAGTATCGGGTCGCACAGGTTTGGCTTTAAGCTGCGTATGCATCCAGTATAGGGCGGAATGGTGTTTTGTCAATTATTTGGTCATCCCGACACAATCAGGAACGCATGCGCCGTCAGGGTTGAAACACTGTTGAGAGCCTCTTCCTGATTGCAGAGAAACAAATTCTCCTGCAATGCAGGTTTGGCGATGACGTGCATGGACGCATCATCAACCAAAACGCTCTTTTGTCAACCGGCCCATCCCTTGATACCTCAAGGCATCGCATGGCTTCCGCCACCCGAGGAGGGGAGGTGGATGGCGTGGCGGTCGAAACGACCGCTGAGGGCGTCGTGATGGCAGACCGGACAGTTGGTCGGGGTGTTGACCGGGGGGGTGCGGAACCGTTCGGGTTCGATGCGGGTGTGGATCTTGCGCCACAAGGGGTGATCGCTGATCGCCTGCACCGGTTCGGTGGCGGGTTTGCGAAAGCGGTTGGCGGCATCCGTGTTCCAGTCCTCGGCGGCGTGAATCAGAATGAATGAACTGATGGTCAACGCCTCCTGGCCGGTGAGGATCACCTTTTGACCAAAGTGGTTGCTCATCTGATGGAGCAGGTCGCGCCAGCGCTCTTCCGGCATCAGGCTGGGATGGATGGTCCAGTGACACGAGCCGCACTTTTCCTGATAGGCGGTGGGATAGTGCAGCGGACGCCAGCCATCCAGGGGGAGTTGCCCCAGGGTCTTGGAGGTGTGGTCGATGAAAAACATCAGGATCATGCCCAGCAGGATCGCCCAGGTGGGATTGGCGTGGCGCAGAGGTTCGAGTTCCAGATCCGGATCGAGCGGCTTGCAACCGGTGATCATGCTGCGGATCAGCGGTACACGGGTCAGGCGGGTTTCCCGCTGGATGATCCAGAAATGGAGCAGAACCAGAACCATCAGCAGAATGGAGAGCCATTCGTGGATGCGTTGGGCCTGCTCCCCGGTCTGAAAGCTGATCAGGGCGGCCAGGGGGCCGAGATGCTCCTCGCCGCCATAGGCCATGAGTCCGGTGGCAATCAGGGCGACGATATTCAGGAGGATCAGCAGACTCACCCAGCCATTGGCCGGGTTGAGGCCAGGCGTGGCCAGCTTGAGTTGAGCGCCGAGCAGGGAGGCGACATCCGCTTGCAGGCGGCGCGGTCCGGAGAAGAAGCTGGTGAAGCGGCTGAACTCCGGGCCGAGCAGGCCCCACAGAAAGCGAAAGAGCAGCAATCCGGCGATCATGCCGCCGATCAGCAGATGACGATCCAACTGCCAGGCGGGATCAAACCAGCCGGTGATCAGGGCTGCGATCAGCAATCCGGTCAGCGCCCAATGGGTGAAGCGGGTCGGACGATCCCAGACCGGCTGTTCGATGAAGGCGCAGGTGCGGAAATAACGATGCAGCCGTTTCCAGCGGGTGGGTGGTTCTTTGTCGCGGCCCAGGATCACGTTGCGATCACACAGCCCCGGTTTTCGGGGTTCCCTGGATCACCAGGACCGGGCAGTGGGCCTTGCCGATCAGTTGGACCAGCTTGTTGATGTTGAACAACCGGTCGAGCATGGAGCGGTCTTGCGGTTCGCAGACGATCAGATCCGCCGAGCGTTGTCTGGCCACTTCCAGGGTAACGTCGTCGATATCCCCAGGCTGGATGCACCCTTCGGCCTCCACCCCTTGCAACTGCGCCATGGCCACCAGACGGTTGACGGTCTGATTGGCGTCGCGGTCTGCCTCGTCATTTTTTTCCGCGACCAGCAGAATGGTCAGCGGGATGTTGGCGCCTTTGGCCAACTGAATCGCGGCCAGAGCGGCCCGGTCCCCTTCGGTATCCTCGGGATCGATGACCAGCAGCACGCCACTGCTCCAGAATGAAAACAGGCGCGGCACCACCAGCACCGAACACTCCTGCTTGTTGAGAATTTTGGTGGTGGCGTCGCCGACGTTATGTTTGGCCAAGCCACGACGACCACGGCGTCCGATGATGATCAGCTGCCCCTGGATCTCTCGGGCAGCGGCCAGGATTCCCTGGGCCGGATCGTCGCAGGGGCGGGTCATGGGGGTGTGGTCGATGCCCCGTTCCTGACACAAGGTCGCGATGCCCTCCAGGCTCATGGTCGCATCCTGTTCTTCGACAATGGCAGCATCGGTGCCGGGTTCGGCCAGCAGCAACCGCAACACATGCAGGTGGGAACGGTTTTGAGCGGCCAACTCCATGCCGACCCGTTCGACTCCGGCCGAGAACTCCGAGCCATCGGTGGCCAGGAGGATCACCTTGCAGGGTTCCACAACCGCGATGTCGTTGTCATTCATGTTCTGTTCGCCTCTGCTGCTGATGTTGATTGGTGCATGGATGGAGCGGTCTACGCTTTAATTGATCCATACGTCGGACAGTTTATCGGTTGGCGCGGCAGGTTTCAAGCCTTGGCAGTGTCGTGGTCGCTTTCGTCCGCAGGCAGGGAGGCTCTTTTTTTTGGGTGTTAAGCAAGTTGAATCTTGACGCCCTGCCGGGGATAGGATAAACTGCGAAGAGTATCAACTACTATCGGAGGATGTGTGAACACATTGATGGTTGCGACTCTGGTTCGCCGTTGGACGGTGATACGGTTCGTCAGAGACTCCATCTCCTTCGAACCCCACCCCCCAAGCTGCTCCAGACTCACTTCTTGCTGGTTTAGGCCATAGCAAGGAACGCACGCTCTGCAAGACCTGGAATGATTGCGTTTCAAGGTCAGGAGCTGGGCTTATCCTGAAAGCCATTCCGATTCAAATCGATCTCCAGAAGCCACGCGCGCAACATGTGTGGTGCTGAGGGGGTTTTTCCATGGCGTGTGGATGGGTTGTCCGCAAGCCTTGGAAATCCGTGACCCGACAGTGCCCGGATCGTTGGCGGCGGTCTGCTTTTTCTTGCATCCGGAGTACGCTTTCCGGGGCTTGGGGAGGTGGGAGGTTTTTGGCGTTGTTCGGATCGTCATGGTCTGGCCGACCGCAAGAGCAGAAGCGACCCGATGCGCGACCATCCCCTCCACCAAACCGCGCAGGAAGGATCGAGATATGAGCATGATCGTGGTCGATGAACCGCAAACCCCCGAATCCCATCAAACCCCCCTGTTTGTCGAGACGATCCGCCGTCTTTACATCAAGGGGGCCAATTCGCAGCTTTCCCGTATTCTTGCCAAGCTTCTGCCCGGTGATATCGCCCTGGTGATCAACTCTTCCGATGACCTGGACGAAGCGGCTGATATTTTCAACCTGATTGCGGACCCGTCGCAGGCTGGCGAAACCCTCAAGGAACTCAACGAGGATTTCCAGATCCACATCATTTCGGTTTGCGCTCTGGATCGGGCCGTGGCGATTCTCGAAAGTCTGCCTCCGGATACCCGTGGCCATATCATCGGCCAACTCAATCCCGAGGTGGGCCAGCATCTGATGAATGCTCTGGACCGGGAGACGCAAAAAGAGGTCCAAACCCTGCTGCAATACCTCCCGGAGAGTGCCGGGTATATCATGAACTCGCAATTTTTCGCCATCCAGGAGACGACCACGGCCAAAGAGGCTCTGGAGGCGGTGCGGGGGCTTCCTTCCCATGAATTTGTTTTTTATGTCTATGTGCTGGATGAACATCAACGATTGACCGGAGTCAGTTCGCTGCGGCGACTGCTGCTCAATCGTCCGGACCGTCTGGTGCGCGACATCATGGACGACCGGGTGCATACCGTCAACGTGGATACCCCGCAGACCGAAGCGGCCAAACTGGTCACGGAAATGGATCTCATGGCCGTGCCGGTGGTCAACGATCAGGGGGTGATGCGCGGCATCATCACTGTCGATGACCTGATTCACGTCATTCAGAATGCCGATACCGAATCGATGTTGAAATCGGTCGGTGCCGACTCCGAACACAAAATGAGCATTCTTTCCGAAGCGATCACCAGCGTGGCCCGCACCCGGCTGCCCTGGCTGGCCGCGCCGTTTCTCGGCGGGCTGGCTGCGGCCTGGATTCTCGGCATGTTTGAAGAAACCATGTCCAAGGTGATCCAGTTGAGCTTCTTCATGCCGATGATCTTCGGCATGGCAGGCAATGTCGGCAGTCAGACCGCCGTGGTCGCGGTCCGTGGATTGGCGACCGGGGTGATCAAGGTGAGCGACTATTTTGCACTGCTCTTCAAAGAGACCCAGACCGGCGTGCTGATCGGCCTGTTTTACGGCGCGTGTCTTTCCGGTTATGCCCTGGTGATCTTCAAAAGCACCACACTGGCCTTTGTCGTGGGGATCAGCATTCTGAGCAACATCACCTATGCCGGGGTGATTGCCTCCAGTCTGCCGTTGTTGTTGCAGAAACTCGGACATGATCCGGCCGTCGGTGGCGGGCCTTATGTGTTGACCACGGTCGATGTGCTCGGGGTGATCAACTATCTGTTGATCGCCACATTGGTCTATGGCCTGTAATTTCCGACCCAGGCTCTCTTTATTTCCGTCACGACTCGCACCCAAGAAAGGTTTCCTGCCATGGCCATGATGGTTCTGGATGATAATAAACCCGCTGCGCAAACCGTTGCCAAGAACAACAGCATCTCCGAAGCGATTGTCCGTCTGCATCGACGCGGGGCTGCGGTGCATCTCACCCAGTTGTTGAGCAAACTTAAACCCGTTGACATTGCCACGGTTCTCAACGGCTTTCCCGAGCATCGCGCCCTGGAGATTTTCACCAAGATTGCCCCTGCCGATCATGCGGCCCTGGTGATGACCGAACTGGATGACGATCACCGGCGTTTCGTGATCACCCAGACTCCGGTGGAACAGATTGTGGAAATCCTGTTGACTCTGCCTCCCGAGGTGCGGGAGATGGCGTTCACGGGTCTGGACGAGGAGGTTGCCAACCGTCTCGGCGCGGCCATGACCCGTGCCGAATCGCCCCAGGTCAACGACATGGCGGTCATCTACAAGTCCGGCACAGCCGGCAGCCTGATGGAGACCAACATCATCGCCATGTCGGATCAAACCACAGCCGCCGATGCCATCCAGGCTGTGCAGGCGCTTTCCGAGCATGATTCGATCTTTTATCTTTATGTTCTGGATGACATGCAACGGCTGATCGGGGTCTGCTCCCTGCGCCGTCTGATTCTGGCCGATCCGAAGAAAACGCTGCGTGAATTTACCCAAACCCGGCTGATCAAGGTGCATGTCGATACGCCGCAGGGGGTGGTGGCCAACATGATCACCCGCTATCGCCTGTTGGCCATGCCCGTGGTCGATGAGTTCGGCGTGCTGGTGGGACAGATCACCATCGACAATTTGATTGATATCATCCAGGAGGAAAATACCAATTCCATCCTGAAAATGGCGGGTATCGCCAGTTCCAAGGATACCAATGTTCTTTCCCAATCGCCGTTTGCCATTTTCCGCACCCGGGTGCCCTGGTTGATCACCGCTTTTGTGGCCTATCTGATCGTCTCCGCCATTCTCGAAGGCTTTGAACATACCCTGGAAAAGGTGGTGCAACTGGCCTTTTTCTTCCCCATCGTCATCGGCATGTCCGGCAATGCGGGCAGTCAGACCGGAGCGGTGGTGGTGCGTGGTCTGGCCCTGGGCACCATTCACAATGCACACTTCTTCAAACTGCTCTTCAAGGAACTCGGGGTCAATCTCATCCAGGGCGGGTTTTATGGAGCCTGTCTGGCCATTGCCTCCTATGGGATCTTCCAGAATCATCTTCTGTCGATCACTCTTGGAATTTCCATGACCTTGAGTATCACCTGTTCGGCAGCGATTGCCATGTCCCTGCCGTTTTTCTTCAAGCGTCTCGGGGCGGATCCGGCGGTGGCGGCCGGACCTTTGGCGCTGGCCTTTATCGACATGGTTGGCTCGATCAATTATTTGACCGTGGCCTTCTTTGTCTTCCGGCTTTGATGCAAAAACTGGCGGCGGATGGATCGGGGGGGCCGCCGTTTCTACTGGAACAACTCTGAACAGGGAAAAAGGATGGGCAGTATGGCCACCGAAGAAAAACTCTCTCCGCAGGAAATGGGCAAGAAGAGAACCAATCGTCTGGTCGAGACCATCGACCGTCTGCTGAACATGAAGGCCACGGCCAATTTGCAGAAGTTGTTGATGCGGATCATTCCGGCGGATCTCTCCAGAGTGCTGGAGCAGTTTCCTTTGGACGAGGCGCGGGAGGTCTTCATGCAGATTCCCGACTCCCTGCATGCGGCGTTGGTCCTGAAGGAGTTGCCGGTCTTTCTGCAACAGACCATTCTTTCCGAATGTCCCCCGATCGACGTGCTGCCGATTCTGGAGAAACTGGCGCCCGATGTGCGTGCCGATCTGATCGCCCTGCTGGAGCCGGAGTTGGCTTCGCGCTATCTGGGCAAGATGGATGTTCAGATGCAGCGGGATTTGAAGAGTCTGATGCAGTACGCTTCGGACACGGCGGGCGGCCTGATGACCTCCCAGTTTTTCGCCCTGCCCGAGGCGACCACCGTCACCGAGGCGATCCAGGCCGTGCGCGGTCTGGCGGCCTACGAGATGGTGTTTTATCTCTATGTGGTCGATGTCGATGGCCGTCTCACCGGGGTCAGTTCGTTGCGTCAACTGTTGTTGGCCGATCCGGATGCCACCCTGGAACGGATGATGAACAAAAAAGTCGTCAAGATTCGTGCCGATGCCCCCCAATCCGAAGTGGCCGATGTGGTGGGGCGCTATCGTTTGTTGGCCGTGCCGGTGGTGGATGAAGCCGGGATCATGCTGGGTCTGGTGACGGTCGATGACGTGATGGAGGTGCTGGAGCAGGAGACTACGGATGAGTTGCTCAAGGTGGCGGGCACCAGCTCTTCGGAGATCGATGTCATTTCACCGTGGCGGATCTTCCGCATTCGTCTGCCCTGGATGATGGCTTCGTTCGTCGGTGGAATGACGTGCAGTCTGATCGTGAATTATTTCGATCACGATTTGACCCGCGCCTTGATTCTCACCGCGTTTCTTCCCTTGATTCTGGGATTGTCCGGCAGTTTTGGCACTGTGGTGGCCACGGTGGTCTCCCGGACCGTTTCGGCGGATTCGCTTTCGGCTCGCCAATATTTCACCGTGGCCTGGCGTGAGGCGCGCACCGCCGTGATGATGGGGGGGTTGTACGGCCTGTTGACCGCAGCCGTCTCCTGGCTTGCGTTCCAGGATATGGTGTTGACCCGCACCGTGGGTGTGGCCATCCTGGTCAACGTGATGCTGGCGGGTCTGGTGGCGACCGGCATGCCAGGACTGTTCAAGCGGTTCGGGTTTGATCCTTCCATGGCCCAGGGACCGATTGTGGTGATGGTGCTGGATGCGGTAGGCGTGACCTCCTATTTCGTGATCGCCACCTTTTTCCAACAACAGGCAGGAGGCTGATCGATCATGGCCGCTGCCTATCCTTTGATTCACGCCTGGCGGTTCGACGGTACGGGTGGCGGCAAGCCGCTCACCTGGTCGGAAATTCAGGGTTCCAGCGTCGTCAAGTTGCAACCCTTCTGGCTCTATCTCAACCGCAATTCCGATACCGCGACCCATTGGCTTCAGACCCGTTCCGGGGTGGATGGGAGTGCGGCCAAGGCGTTGATGGCCAGCGAAACCCGACCCCGGTGTACCCGCTTCAAGGATGGGGCGGTGTTGTTGTTGCGCAGCGTCAACGAAAACGAGGGCCATGACTTTCACGATATGGTCGCCCTGCGCCTCTGGGTGGATGCCACGGGCATTGTCAGTCTGCGGGGGCGGCGCATGTATTTTGTCGAGGAGATCTATCGCTCCCTGGAGAGCGGTCATGGTCCCAAAACCCCGGCAGAACTGCTGGTGACCTTTCTGGAACGGTTGACCGCGCGCATGGAACCGATTCTGGAACACATGCGTTCGCAAATCGAAGAATTGGAAAACTATACCCTGACCGAGCGCGATCCCTACGAGGCGCGCCGTGACGGCCCCAAGGTGCGTCAGCAGTTGGGACGGCTGCGGGTGGCGGCCGTGGCCATGCGGCGCTATCTTTCGCCGCAACGAGAGGCCATCTCCCGGTTGATGAGCGAGGAGTTTCCCTGGATGGGGCCGGAGTACAAGCCGCGTCTGCACGAAGTGATCAACGAAACCATGCGCCACATGGAAGATCTCGATGAAATCCGCGATACGGCCGGCATCATTCAGGACTCGGTGGCCAATGCCATCAACGAAGGATTGAACAATCTGCTTTTCAAGCTCACCATGATGTCGGCCTTTTTCATGCCGTTGTCGTTTGTTGTCGGGTGGTTTGGCAGCAATGTCAGCGGATTGTATCTCAATACCGACAGCACCTGGTTTCCCACGGAACAAGGCTTCACCATGGAAGGGGTGGTGTTGGTGGTGATCGGATTGATCGAGGTGTGGGTTTTCAAGCGGCTGCGGTGGTTGTGACCAGGGGAGGGGGATGAGCGATTTTCAGGCCGATGACCCGGAAGACAACCCGCAACGGACCTTGTACCGTCGCAAGGCGGTGGCCCTGCGCTATCAGCGCAATCAGGACGCGGCGCCACGGGTTACGGCCTCGGGACGGGGATTGATCGCCGAAACCATCATGAAAAAGGCGCGTGAGGCGGGCATTACCCTGATGGAGGATCCGGATCTGGTCAATCTGCTCGGCCAAGTGCAGGTGGGGGAGACCATTCCTCCCACGCTTTACAAGGCGGTGGCCGAAGTGCTGGCTTACGTTTATCGCATGAACAAAAGCTTTCCGGTTTGATCGGGTCGTGGTAGAGTGATCCGCTCTTGAGAAATCGCAAACGGGCGGAGGCTTTGTGCATGGCCAAGGATAAACGGTGCTTTCCCATGGGGTGTGATGCGATTGCCGGGGATATCAACGTTCGGCTCGATCAACTCTATCAGCGGCACGCCGGGCTGGTCGCGCGCATGGACGAACTGGAACGTTCCACCCGCACACGCCTGGAGCAGTTCTCCGCAACGCTTCCCGGCCAGCTCGACGAACTGGTCAGCAAACAGCAGCAACTGTTGCATATGGCCGAAGAGCAGGAGGAGGAGAGCAACCGCATCTTTGCCAATCAGAACGATCTGCTCAACTCCCTGAACGACACCCTCACCGATATTCACGAACGGCTGCATCAATTATCCGAACGTCAGGAGGCGCTGATGCGCCGGGTTGCTGTTCAGGACGGTTCGGAGTAGGATGGGGGCTGTACGATTTTTGGACTCCCGGATTCCCTTTTACCCGCTGGTATGCTGAAAACATGACCGAATCGCCCCAAGCTGCGGACTTCATTCGCGACATCATTGCCCAGGATCTGGCCAACCAAGTCAACAACGGACGGCTCCAGACCCGTTTTCCCCCGGAACCGAACGGCTATTTGCACATTGGCCATGCCAAGTCGATCTGCCTGAATTTCGGCGTGGCGGCCGAGCATGCCGGTGGCCGGTGCAATCTGCGTTTCGACGACACCAATCCGGAAAAAGAGGATGTCGAATATGTCGATTCCATCCAGGAGGATGTACGCTGGCTGGGGTTTGACTGGGAAGATCGCAAGTTCTACGCTTCGGACTATTTTGCACCGCTTTATCAGTATGCCGAAGAGTTGATTCTCAAGGGCAAGGCGTATGTGTGTGATCTCTCCGCTGCCCAGATGCGGGAGTATCGCGGCACCTTGACCGAACCGGGACGGAACAGTCCCTGTCGTGACCGTTCGGTGGAGGAGAATCTGGATCTCTTCCGTCGCATGCGGGCCGGGGAGTTTCCGGATGGCGCGCGGGTGCTGCGCGCCCGGATCGACATGGCTTCGCCCAACATGAACATGCGCGATCCGGCCTTGTATCGCATCCGGCGTGTGGAGCATCACCGCACCGGCAACGAATGGTTGATCTATCCCACCTATGACTATGCGCACGGGATCTCCGATGCTCTGGAGTGCGTGACCCATTCGCTCTGCACGTTGGAGTTCGAGGATCACCGTCCGTTGTACGATTGGATTCTCGACCAGTTGGATCTGCCCTGTCGTCCGCGCCAGATCGAGTTTTCCAGGTTGTCTCTGGAATACACGGTGATGAGCAAGCGCAAGCTCAATGCATTGGTGCAATCGGGGGTGGTTTCGGGCTGGGATGATCCGCGCATGCCGACCATTTCCGGTTTGCGGCGGCGCGGGTATACGCCGGAGTCGATCCGGGAGTTCTGTCGTTGCATCGGCATTTCCAAGTCGCCCAACCGGGTGGAACACACCTTGCTGGAAACCTGTCTGCGCAGCGATCTGGAGACCCGTTCTCCCCGGACCATGGCCGTGTTGCGCCCCTTGAAAGTGGTGATCGATTCGCTGCCCGAGGGGTTCGAGCAGCCCTTGAGCGTCGCGGTTCATCCCCAGAACGAGGCCATGGGCAAGCGCACGATCTTCTTGACCCGCGAGATTTTCATCGAACAGGAGGATTTCCGCGAAACCGCCACCAAACAATACAAGCGTCTGGTGGCTGGCGGCGAGGTGCGGTTGCGCAATGCCTATGTGATCCGCTGTCGCGAGGTGATCAAGGATCCGGCGAGCGGGGCGATTGTCGAGTTGCGTTGCGATCACGATCCGGAGACCCTCAACGCCAATCCGGTGGGCCGCAAGGTGGCCGGGGTGATCCATTGGGTCTCGGCGACCCGCTCGGTGGTGGGCGAGGCGCGTCTTTATGCCCCGTTGTTCACGGTTCCCGAACCCGATGCGCTCAAGGGGGAGATTGTCGAGCAGGTCAATCCCGACTCCGTGGAGATCGTGACCGGTTGTCGTTTCGAGCCGGAGTTGGCCGGGGCCGGGGGGGGCTTGCCCTATCAGTTCGAGCGGCTGGGCTATTTCCATCGCGACCGGGATTCCACCCCGGATCATCCGGTTTTCAACCGGGCGGTGGGGTTGCGGGATGTCTGGTCCAAAAACGAGTCGCGTGGTTAAGCCAGAGGTACATTATTGAAAGAAAAGAGGGGGTCTGGGGGATTCATTCCCCAGGGTTTTGACTTTAAACAAATAAT
>JADFWP010000035.1 GCA_015234115.1 Magnetococcales bacterium | reverse complement strand
TTTAAAGCAAAAATATTTTTAAAATTTTTTATTTAAAGTCAAAACCCTGGGGGATGAATCCCCCAGACCCCCTCTTTTTTTTTTAATGACTGGCAACCAAACAAAGCCATTCAGATGGATACATAACGTTCCAGCATGGCCTGGGAAATTTCCGCAGAGGAGGGCCAAATCCCATGTCGGGAACCGCTGCACAGTCGGTAGCGTTCCAGAGTACCCAAATCGGGTTGCACAGGTTGGTCGTTTTCCAGAAAAACAAACCCGATATACTCACTGGGGATGCGTTCGATGAAACCGGCAGCCTCATCGATCATGCGCCGGATGCGCCGATGCAACTCCGGCACGTCAACGGGAGATTCCATGGCCAGAACGCGAAACTCTTCCGCCGTGAAACGGCTGTGCCGCACCATGTCAGCCAACATACCTTCCGGACTCTGACCGGGAAATCGTCCAACCGCAGCACACACCACGGCCCCAAGCGGCAGGATGCGCTCATGGATGGTCACCAGATCCACAATGTCACGCGGCACGCGCCGATCTGCGGCAGCGGCAGCCTTGTTCGTGGCCAGGTCGATGGGATGGAGTACATACCCGAACAACGGATCAGGCTGGGCAGGAAAAAAACGAAAATCACTGTCTGCCACCCAATCCAACCGCATGATCGCATTCACCCCCTGGATCAGGGCCTGTCGCCTTCCGGCACGCTGCTGCTGCCAGATCACGGTCAAACCTGCCCGGATCAGGGCCGCATGATCCGCTTCGGCAGCGGCTGCACAGGCTGCCTCGGAATCCTGAAAAATATCGATATCCTCCGAATAACGGGGTCCGGTCCGATTCAGGGCAACCCCGCCCGCAACATAGCTCTCAGGAGTGCGCTGTGCGGCCAGAACACGGAGGACATCTCTCTGCAATGGTGTGAGTGGCACAGGATACCCTTTCGATCTCTTCAGCCAGACGGCGCCCATTCATTCCGCCATGGGTACGCAAGGCCGGGGTGATGGCCAAGGCATCGGCTGGCGTTGGATTTGCCACGGGACGCATGGACCACAGAGCCTGGACACCGTACTGCTGGAAGGCAGTGAAATAGAGCCTCACCAGGTTTGGTTGCGGATTTTCCTCATCCATCATCCTCTCCTGCGATCCAGAGAAAACCATTGAAAAAAAGAGGGGGTCTGGGGGATCCATCCCCCAGGGTTTTGATTTTAAAAGCAAAATATTTTAAAAATTTTTTGTTTAAAGTCAAAACCCTGGGGGATGAATCCCCCAGACCCCCTCTTTTCTTTCACTGGTTTTCGCCGCATGCCCCCTTGAAACGCTCATAGGCGCGGATCTCGTCATCCCGATCCCGGATGCGTTGCACCCGACGCAAGGGATTGAGTCCATCGCTCAGATCAAACTGCACCACCCCATCCCATTCAAAGGTGGCGTTGCCCGCGAGCAATCCGGAGTGCGCCCCGGTTTCTCCGCCCCACAGCGCGGTGCAGATCACCTGGCCTCCGGCGTTGAAAACCCGCACCGGTTGCCCAAAGGACAATGCGCCATCCAGACAGGCGGCAAAGGTCGAAGCGGTCATGGCCGTGCCGCACGAATGGGTCCACCCCACCCCGCGCTCATAGGTGGCGACGAACAGGGCATCCGCGCCCAGCACGCGACGCAGGCTGACATTGACCCCATCGGGAAAGAGCGGATGATCCCCATTGGCCAACCGTCCGACCCGCACCAGATCCTCCCGGTCGATCTCCTCGACCATGGCGCTCAAATGGGGATTGGGGGCAGAGAGGGCCGTGAAACGCCAGGTGGCCGACAACGAGGGAATCCCCTCTCCCACCACTTTGTCGCCACTCCAGACCATGGGCAACGTGGCCGGATCCAGCGAAATGGGGCCGATTTCGGTTTCGCAGGCCACCACGCCAGGGAAAAAATCCGTCACCTGCCGCACCCGCAGCACGCCGTTCATCACGGCAATGGCCACCTCGGGACGACCGGTCTTTTCCAGCGTCAGACGCCCCAGACAGCGGATCCCGTTGCCGCACATGCGCGCCTCGGAGCCGTCGGCGTTGAAAATCCGCATGCGGGCATCCACGCCCGGTGCGGACTGGTGAAACAACACCCCATCCGCGCCAATGCCGGTGTCGCGCCGACACAGGGCGATCACCAACGCACGCCGCCCGGCCTCATCCAAAACAAGCGGATGTTCCATCTCGTCGATCAACAGAAAATCGTTGCCCGATCCGTGACATTTGATGAATGGCAATTCCATGATTCACCCTCCTCCGATCGCGGGCGGTTGTCCGTCTGTCGTTGATATTATGAAGGATTCGCAACTCCGACCGCGAAACTGCCCAGGTTCGGATCGGATGTCAAGAAAAAATTCCTGATGCGCTACCGGTGAAAGATCTGATATGCTGGTTCTGTCATTGATCTGCACGGGAGAACCTGCCATGAATGCTGCCATCGCCACCTTTGACACCTTGAAATTCGTCCGCCGTTTGCGTGATGCCGGAGTGGACGAGAAACAAACCGAGGCATTCTCAGAGGCGATCAAGGATGCTCAGAACAACCAGTTACAAGAACTCACCACCAAAGGTGATCTCCGCGAACTGGAAATCCGTCTGGAGAGACGGATGGACACCTTGAATTTCGACCTGCGGCTCATCAAATGGATGCTCGCCCTGGTGATCACCGCAACCGTTCTGCCTGCCCTGAAAACGCTCATCGGGTAATCAACCCGCATCCAGTTCGGGATACCGAAATTTTGCCCAAACGCGTCGCCTGCGGCGACCAGAGGGCGCGCCGCTGGAAAAGCGCGCCAGAAACAAAGTCCCAAGGGCTTCGCCCCTGGACCCCACCAGGGGCCATAGGCCCCTGGACCCCATTGACTCGATGACTCGATGACTCGACGATCCTATAAAATATAACGGGAGAGATCCTCGTTTTCGGAAAGATCTTTCAACTGCTTTTCCACAAACGCGGCATCGATCACCAACCGCTCGCCACGCCGATCCGGCGCCGTGAACGAAATCTCGTCCAACAACTTTTCCATCACCGTATGCAACCGCCGGGCACCGATGTTTTCCGTGGTCTCGTTGACCTTGGCGGCAATCTCGGCCAAAGCACGCACCCCATCCTCGGCGAAAACCAACGCCACCTCCTCGGTGGCCAGCAACGCGGCATACTGACGGGTCAAGGCATTCTCCGGCTCGGTGAGAATACGCAAAAACTCCTCGACTCCCAAACTCTTCAACTCCACCCGGATCGGCAGACGCCCCTGCAACTCGGGCAACAGATCCGACGGCTTGGCCAACTGGAACGCACCCGAGGCAATGAAGAGAATATGATCGGTCTTGACCATGCCATGCTTGGTGCTGACCGTGGTGCCCTCCACCAAAGGCAACAAATCACGCTGCACCCCCTCGCGGGAGACATCCGCACCACCGCGCATCTCGCCGTTGCGGGCGCACACCTTGTCGAGTTCATCCAAAAAGACGATCCCGGACTGCTCGACCCGCTCCAGAGCCGACCGCTTGGCCTTCTCCTTGTCCACCAGCTTGCCCGCCTCTTCATCGGTGAGCAGCTTGAAGGCCTCCTTGACGGTCAACTTGCGCCGCGAGGCACGCGCGCCACCCAACACCGAACCGAGCATCTCCTGAATGTTGATCCCCTCCATGCCCTGGGGCGTGAACACCTCCAGCGTGGGACCATTGCGCGGCTCGCGCAGTTCGATTTCGATCTCCCGCTCATCGAGCTTGCCTTCGCGCAGCATCTTGCGCAACTTCTGCCGGGTGTTGGAATCCCCGCCGACCGGCACCGACTCCACCGAACCGTAAGACGGGGAAGGCGTGGGCAACAAGCCATCCAACACCCGATCCTCGGCTGCCTCTTCGGCCTGAACCCGGACCTCCTTTTTGGCCCGCTCCAACGACATCTTGACCGCCATGTCGGTCAGATCGCGAATGATCGACTCCACATCCCGCCCGACATACCCCACTTCGGTGAACTTGGTCGCCTCGACCTTGAGAAAAGGGGCATCGGAGAGCTTGGCCAGCCGCCGGGCGATTTCGGTCTTGCCCACACCCGTGGGACCGATCATCAGGATGTTTTTGGGATAGACCTCTTCGCGCATGGCCGGATCCAGCCGCTGCCGCCGCCAACGGTTGCGCAGGGCAATGGCCACCGCCCGTTTGGCCTCATCCTGACCGATGATGAAGCGGTCCAGCTCGGAAACAGTCTCGCGTGGCGTGAATTCGGACATTTACAACTCTTCGATGATCAGGTTCGAATTGGTATAGACACAAATCTCAGCCGCAATCGCCATGGAACGCTCGGCAATCTCCCGGGCCGACAGATCGGTGTGACGCAACAAGGCGCGCGCTGCGGACAAGGCATAGGGCGAGCCGGAACCGATGGCCAGAAGCCCCTCTTCCGGTTCCAGCACGTCGCCGGTGCCGGAGATCAGCAGACTGGCCGAAGTATCGGCCACGGCCAGCATGGCCTCCAGACGACGCAGCATGCGATCCGTGCGCCAGTCCTTGGCCAACTCCACGGCGGCACGGGTCAAAATCCCGCCGTGCTTGACCAGTTTGGCTTCGAAACGCTCAAACAGGGTAAAGGCGTCGGCTGTGGAACCGGCGAATCCCGCCAACGCCTTGCCCTCTTTCAGAAAGCGCACCTTGCGGGCATTGGCCTTGATCACCATGGCCCCGAGCGTCACCTGCCCATCCCCGGCCATGACCACCGAAGCGCCACGCCGCACCGACAATATGGTGGTTCCCTTGAACATGTTTTTCCATCCTCCGGAAGATAAAAAAAACATGGTGCGTCCTTTCCTGCCGGATTGCAAGGAGAGGATGCACACGCACGCCGGAATGACCCGCCGTGCCCCCGACGCAGACTGCGGAAAGTGCGGTGGATTTCACTTGCCCGCCCTCTGGCCGTGCGGTTATCATCCCTGGAGAGAACCAGCGTGGATGAAAAATCAAAAGGCGGCATCATGACCACAGACCTGACCGAAAGAATTCAGAATGAACTCAACCGCCTGCCAGGACCTCTGGCCCGGGAGGTGCTGGATTTCATCGGCTACCTGGAATACCGCCACGGTCTGCAAGCAGACACAAACACAGAAAGCTTGATGGTCGCTCAGGAAACGGCCATGCGTCATGTCTGGGACAACCCTGATGACGAGGTTTGGAATGACGTTCCAACCTGGTGATCTGGTGATCGTCCCTTTTCCATTCTCCGATCTGGATGCCACCAAAAAGCGTCCGGTCCTGGTACTCACCGCACCGGATCGACGTGGTGATTTCATTGGTCTGGCTGTCACCTCCGTTCCCACGGAGCGCTGCGCCCTGGAAGTGGAAGTCAATGCCCTCCGCAAAGGCGCTCTGCCCAAACAAAGCTGGATTCGTCTGGATAAAATCTTTACCCTGAACGCCCATCGGGTCGAAGGCATTTGCGCCCAGGTGACTCCGGCCTTCCGGGTACGCACGGTCCAGGCATTGTGCGTCAATCTGATGCCAGAACCGACGATCCATTTTTCCTAATCAGCCGTCTTGACGATCATGACCCGCCTATGACCGGTCCATCCCACCCCCTCCCCTCAGGGCAGCAAACCCTGGAATTGATTCTCAGCCCCCCGCATCCATGCGGCTACCTGCCCCATGCCCTGGCCCACACCCTGCATGTCCATCCCGCCTTTCCCATGGAGATGGGACGGTTCGAATATCTGTTGTCCACCGGTTTCCGGCGCAGCGGCAATCTGGTCTATCGTCCCTGGTGTTCCGGCTGCGCGGCCTGCGTGCCGGTGCGGGTGCGGGTGGCCGACTTCCAGCCATCACGGGCCATGCGGCGCGTGATCCGGCGCAATCGGGATCTGGAGATCCAGACCCGCAAACCAACCTATACCAGCGAACATTTCACGCTGTACTGCCGCTATCTGAACAGCCGTCACGGGGATGGCCCCATGGCCAACCCCCAACCCGAAGAGTTCGTGGAATTTCTCCATTCCGACTGGTGCGCGGTGCGTTTTGTGGATTTCCGCCACCAGGGCCGACTGCTCCAGACAGCGGTGGTGGATCTGTTGAGCAACAGCCTCTCTGCGGTCTACACCTTTTTCGATCCGGATGAAGACGATCGCAGCCTGGGCACCATGGCCATTCTCTGGGAGATCGAACAGGCCCGACAGAGTGGATTGAACTGGCTCTATCTGGGCTACTGGATCGCCAATTGTCCGAAAATGCGTTACAAGGCACGCTTTCAGCCTCTGGAAGCCTACATCAACCGCCGCTGGATCCCGCTGCCAGAAGAGCTGGAGTAGACCACCCCATGCCATTTTCCGCCTATCGGACCTTTTTGCACCACCGGGCCGCCGCCGGACAAAAACGCGAGCTAGTCCCCGCGCTGCCCGCTCCGGAGGGCAGAATCGATCAACGGGGACGACGGCTGATCAACTTCTCCGCCAACAACTATCTGGGGCTGGCCGACCATCCGCTGCTGATCGCCCGCGCCCGGGAGTGGACCGCGCTTTGGGGCTGCGGCGCCACGGCCTCGCGGCTGGTGTGCGGCAATCTGGAACCGTTCGCGCGCATCGAAGCCAGAATCGCTGCCGGCAAAGGGAGTGAAGCCGCATTGGTTTTCAACTCGGGCTTTCAGGCCAATGCCACGATCCTGACCGCCCTGCTCGATGCACGGATATTGGGCGCCGAACCCGAGGTCTACTGCGACCGGCTCAACCACGCCAGTCTCCACCACGGCTGCCAGGCCGCCGGCGTGCATCAACTGCGCTATCGTCACAACGATCTCAACCATCTGGAAACCCTGCTCAAGGCCCGCGCCCACCGGCCCGGACCACGCTTCATCCTCACCGAAAGCCTCTTCAGCATGGATGGGGATCTGGTGGATCTGGAAGGATTGATCGCCCTCAAGGAGCGGTTCGGAGCCTTTCTCTATCTGGACGAGGCCCATGCCACCGGGGTGTTCGGTCCCAACGGTTTCGGCCTGGCCGCCGCCCATCCCGCCGGCGTGGATCTGGCGTTGGGCACCTTCAGCAAAGGATTGGGAGGATTCGGCGCCTACGCGGCCTGTTCGGAGCTGTTGCGGGATTTTCTGGTGCATCATGCGGCGGGATTGATCTATTCCACCGCCCTGCCACCCGGCGTGCTCGGCGCCATGGATGCCGCCCTGGAGCTGCTGCCCACCCTGGACGAAATCCGCCATCGCCTGCTGACCAATGCCCGCATCGTCCGGGAGCGGCTGCACGCCCTGGGACTGAATACCGGATCCTCGGCCAGCCAGATCATCCCGGTGCTGCTGGGCGACAGCGCAACCGCCCTGGAGGCAAGCCGACGGCTGGAACAAGAGGAAGGAATCCTGGCCATGGCGATCCGTCCACCCACGGTGCCGCCCCATACCGCCCGCTTGCGGCTGTCGTTGAGCGCGGCTCATCAAAGCGGCGAGTTGGAACACCTGGTGACCGCCCTGGAGCGGATCAGCGCCGCCCTCCCGACTTGTGACGCGCACGCAGATGGGAGTGGATCGCCGCCAGGGCCTGCTCCGTAGTATGGTCCAGAGTGCCGCACTCCAGAAACAACACATGCTCGCCCCGCAGCCGACACGGCAGATGGATCAGCCGGGACCAGAGGGTCTCCACGCCGGCAGACTCGTAATCCTCGTGCAACTGCATCACCACCCCTGGCAACAGATACCTCAGCACCCCCCGAGGCCGGTGGGCATCGACGATGGCAGACCAGCGGATCGGCGCGGAGAGCAGACGAATATCGGTCACTCCGCCGAAATTGACCCGCAACAATGGCCGACACCCAGGGGTGAGCAAACGACGACCGGCACGCAGCACCAGCAGCGCGCCACCCGCCAGAAACAACGGCATGAGGAGATGGCCAAGCAATCCGGACCCAAGAAAAAAGTCGCTCCACTCCATCAGATCGGCCAGCGCGCTCCCCAGCAGCACGACACCGAGCACCAGCACCATCCCCACCCGGTTGTCATCCGAAAGCAGTTCCAGATTCACCGGGATCTCTTCCTGTCCGACATCGCCACGCATGCATCCGCTCCCCGGTTTCCCCATCAGGGGAAAAAAATTTTGATGACTTACGAAAAATACTTGACGCCCGCAGGCAATCGATTTAACCTTCCCATCCATGTTGCATCGCAACATAAACCAACCCGGACAAGCAACGCCACCGTACCCAACTCTATCCTAACGAGGACACGGACATGAATAGCGACAAAATCACCAAAAAGATGACCGACATGACCCGGCTGATGCTCGATTCGATCACCGAGTTGCAAAAAATCAACGACAACACCGTGCGGGAACTGGCCAAGCATCAACTGGATGCCATCGAGGAGTTCAACACCTCCGGAGCGCGTCAACTGGACCATCTGGCCGGTGCCAAATCTCCCAAGGATCTGCTGGCTGCCCAGACCGAAATCGCCTCCGAAATGGCCAAGGACATGCGTGCCAACACCATGCGCGCCATGGAAATCCTCACCCAGGGACAAAAGGAGCTGAAGTCCTTCCTGGAGAAAAATGTACAACAATTCATCGAGAAAACCAAGTCCAAACCCTGACAGGTGAGGGCAGAATCGATTTCGGGTACGAGCCTGGGGGAGCATTCCCCCAGCCCCTGACCCTTTTTCCCAATGCTATCAATCCACCCCCGCTCCGCAGCCCCGTTCCATAAAAAAATTCCGTCTGCCCTCTTGTATCCGATCCTGCCATTCCTTACCTGATGATCAGAATCAAGACAACGGTCCCATCGACCGAAACTTTTCTATAATCGTCACGCTCAAGGAGAACAACCATGGCCGCTTTGATCAACTATGATCCTTTCCGTACGTTCCGCTCGCTCCAGGGTGAAATCAATCGCCTGTTTGACCGGGACCTGGACGACTCCAATGGCATGATGACCCAATGGCCGTTGCGCGTCGATATCCGCGAAGACGAGCAGCACATTCTGATCAAGGCCGACGTGCCGGGCATGGAGCAAAAAGACATCACCGTCAATGTGGACAACGGCCGCCTGACCATTGCCGGCGAACGGAAATTCGAAGACGAGAAAAATCAGGAGAACTACCACCGGATCGAACGGGCCTATGGACGGTTCAGCCGCTCGTTCCAACTGCCCGGCACCACGGATGTCAACGCCATCCAGGCCGAGTACAAAAACGGTGTGCTCCATGTGCTGCTGCCGAAACGGGAAGAGGCCAAGCCCCGCGCCATTCAGGTCAAGGTCGCCTGAAGCCTCGGGCAGACGCGCCACCGCGCAAACGCGCGTCTGCCCGCCCCTCTCTCAGGAGGACGAAAAGATCATGACGACATCACGGCAAAAAGAAGGGGTCTGGGGGAAGCATCCCCCAGACCCCTTCTTTGATCTTGCAAAGCACCATCCCGGAAGACGACGCTCTCAACGGGTGGCGATGGAATCGTTCTCCTGACTGCCCTGCTGCTGCAACTTGAACACCGCAATGGAGTGTTCCAAGCGGTCCGAGGCGACCAGCAACTCTTTGGCAATGTCGCTGACCCGTCCGGAGGTCATGACACTATCGCGCACCACCCGATCCAACCGGGTCACGGCTTCGGCAATGCGTCGGGCACTCTCGTTCTGATGGTCGGACAGTTGATCGATACGCCGCACCTCTTCCGCCGTGCGGGTGATCCAGGGCACCAACTCCGCCAATACCGCGCCCACCTGATGCACCGTGGCCAAAGTGGTGGCCGTGATCCGACCGATCTCTTCGGCAGCGTTCCGACTGCGTTCCGCCAACTTGCGCACCTCGCCGGCCACCACGGCAAACCCACGCCCCACCTCCCCGGCACGCGCAGCCTCAATCGTGGCATTGAGCGCCAACAAATTGGTCTGACGGGCGATCTCTTGAATAATGCCGGTCTTCTGATCCACTTCGGTCATGGCGACAACCGCAGCATGCACGATTTTGCCGCCCTCCTCTGCCCGCACCGCCGCCTGTCGAGCCACCTGTTCAGCCGATTTGGAACGCTCGACACTCTCCCAGATGCCGCCAATGATCGCCTGCATGAAACGGGCAACCTCCTCGGAGACCGAACTGGTCTGACCCGTACCCGAAGCCAACTCCTCCCGCACCAGGGCAAACGCACCAATGCCATGCGCCAAAGTCCTGGACTGCTCCTGAACCGCCAGAATGGTCTGTTCCAGACTGTCGGCCATGGTGTTGACATGACGACCAATCGCCGACACCTCATCCCGCGCCCCGGCGGCAACCTGCAAACGGGGACGCAAATCCCCGGCTGCGATCACTTCGATCACCGCACACATGCGCGCCAGCGGACGAATCACCAACCGCTTGAAAATCTCCCACGACGACCAGAGAAACACCAACAGAAAAATCACCAACGCGCTGCCGAGTTCCCAGCGCACCTGTTGAATCTTCGCCTCCGACTCCCCCAGCGAGAGGGTCAGTTGCAACACACCGCGCACCGGATGATCGCCGCCATGACAGGTGTGACACTCGGGCTTGTTGAGCAGCGGCACCCAGTGATCCACCCGGGTGAAACCGTCGCTGCCTTGACGCAACAACGAAACCGGCGCCTTGCCCACCACCGCCTGAGCAAATTCACGACTGACCTGACCGGAATCAAAACGACTGAAGCCAACAAACCCATTATCATTCGCCACCCCGGCATTCTCCTCGCGGAATGCCTCCTTTTCATCCAGGCGCAAAATGCGAAAAGCTTCGACTCCGGGAACCCCCTTGAGATTTTCTGCATAACGACGTGCCACCTCCGCGTTGCCGCCGGACATGATCGCCTCCAGACTCTGCACCGCCGTTTCCGTCAACCGCTGCACATTGTGTTCCGACTGCTCCATCAGACCCGACTGCATGCGATACAGTGCCAACCCTCCCATACCGAGCAGACTTGCAGTTCCTGCAATACCAGCAACCATCAATAGCCGAATACCTATAGAATCTTTAATCTTTAAAGATTGCACCATAGCTGCCTCCAACCTTAATAGAAAACCAAAAACAATTCTCAAAAACAATGAAACGATAAAAAGGATTAAATCCAGGCGGTTAATCGATATCACAATAAATTCCAAACATGCCGTCCGTCAACATTCCTTCATCATTCCAACTCAAAAATCCAGCAAAAAACACCTCATTGGCATATGCACATTGGAAATGGACACACCGCACTTCCTTCCCTATAATTGCCAGCAACACACTCCCCCTTTCCGACCATGATCCACAACCCGGACTCCCGTGAACCCGCTCTCCAAGCCCCCCAGAATCCGCATCAACCCCTGGACGCCCCTGGCCGATACCGGGGAGAAGCCAGCGGTTGCATCCGATCATGAAGGTGATCTCGCTGCGCTGCCCGCTTTTCGCGCCCTGATCGAGCCGGGAAAATCCTCCTCCCTGCCCTGGGGCAACTGGAGCCAGCAACGCGCCTGGCCAACCACGCCTGCGCCAGAACCCACGGAAGCGGCGGTTGCAACGCTCCCGGCTGTTCCGGAGACTCCCCCACCGCCGGAAGAGAGCAACGATCCGCCAGAGAAGCCAACCCGGTGGATGCTGGAGTCCGCACCTGACATCGAGGTGTTGTCACCACCTGCGGCAGTATCCGAATTCATCCCCTCGCTTTTGCCGCCGCCCGACGCACCAAGCTCCCTGTCGCCCCCCTCCCTGCTGGCTCTGCCGGTGCAGGAGCCGACGCTGTTGCCCCCGCCTCCCGAACCGGTGGCAATGCCGGAAATTCTGCTGCCCGCCCCACCACCGGAGCCAACACCAGAACCGACACCAGAACCGACACCGGAACCAACACCAGAACCAACACCGGAACCGACACCGGAACCAACACCAGAGCCGACACCAGAGCCAACACCAGAGCCGGAACCCGAAGAACTGCTCATCTCCCCGATTCTGGAGGATACCCCGCGTCGTGCTGCGGTGTGGTGGCCGGGCGGATTGGCCGCTTTGCTGTTGTTTGGGATGGCTTATGCTCTGGGGTGGTATCCTGGCGCGTGGTTGCAGACCAGCCAGTTGCAGGTCAGCCGTTCGGAAGCGCCATCCAGCGTGAGTGCCACGACTTCGGTGGAGGCAACCACCTCGGTGCCGCTGGAGGAACCGGTCGTGGTGGTGCCATCCGCGCCGCTCGCATCCGAGACGGAACCAGCAACGCCCGAGGCCGTCGCCCCCGTGACGGTGAGCGCACCCCGGCCCGATGAATCGCTCAACGCGCCGCAACCGACCGTGGTCAAAAAAGAGGTCAAAAAAGAGGTTCGGAAAGAGGTCCGGAAAGAAGCCCGGAAAGAGGTTCAGAGTTTGAAAAAATCCGCCTCGGTGCGCAAAGGGGCTGTGTCGGTTGCCTCCAGAAAAAAAACCACCCTGGCCAAAAAGAAAAAACGGGTACGGCTGGTGGTCTCCTATGGCTGTTTTGCCGAGGACGACGACGTGGCACGCAAAGCGGCCCAGATCCGGGCCAAAGGGTGGCCCCTCACCGTGCGCCGCTACCAAGAGGAGCAGACGGTTTTGAAATGTCTCTTCAGTGGTCCCTTTCCCACCGCACGGGAGGCCAACCAGGCCACGGAACTCTTCACCGACAAAGGGTGCCTGATCCCCGGAGCCTCCTGGCCGGGAAACCATTGAAAAAAAAGAGGGGGTCTGGGGGATTCATCCCCCAGGATTTTGACTTTAAAAGCAAAACATTTCTAAAATCTTTTGCTTTTAAAGCCAAACCCCAACGGCGGACTCTAAAAGCAGAATATTTTCAAAATATTTTTCTTTTAAAGTCAAAACCCTGGGGGATGAATCCCCCAGACCCCCTCTTTTTTTTCAATGATCGCCCCGGCCAACCACCTCCACACCGTCAGCCGATGGTGGCCTTGACCTCTTCGCGGGAGAAGGCTTCCAGGATATCCCCGACCCGCAGATCGGTGAATTTCTCCAGGCTGATGCCGCATTCGGTCCCTTCGCGCACTTCGCGCACATCGTCCTTGTAACGCTTCAGGGCATGGATCGAACCGACATAGACGATCACTTCGTCGCGCAACAGGCGGATGTGGTTGGATTTCTGGATCAGGCCATCGAGCACCATGCACCCGGCCACCAGACCGACCTTGGAGATGCGGAAGAGTTCCCGCACCATGGCGCGTCCCAGGGTGACCTCCTTGAGGATCGGAGAGAGTTTCCCTTCCATGGCGCTGGTCACGTCGTCCACCAGATCGTAGATCACGGAATAGAAACGCATGTCCGCCTGTTCGCGCTTGGTCAACTCCCGCGCCTTGGCGTCGGCGCGCACATTGAAGCCCACCACCAACGCATGGGAAGCCACGGCCAGCATGACATCGGATTCGGTGATGCCCCCCACGCCGGTATGGATGATGTTGACGCGGATCTTGTCGTGGGTGATCTTGAGCAGCGCATCGGCCACCGCTTCGACCGAACCTTGCAGATCGGCCTTGATCACCACCTTGACCTCGTCCATCTCGCCCTGTTTGATCTGATCGAACAGATCGTCGAGTTTGGGCGTGGGCAGTTGTTTGGCCAGTTCCTGTTCCTTGTTTTTGCGCATGCGGAAAGCTGCGATCTCTTTGGCGCGCCGCTCGTCCGGCACGGTGATCAGGTCATCGCCCGCCGAAGGCACGCCCGACAGCCCGATCACCTCCACCGGCATGGCCGGCGCGGCTTCCAGGACCGATTGTCCCTTGTCGTTGAGCAGACCACGGATCTTGCCCCATTCGGAACCGACCACAAAGATGTCGCCGACGCGCAGCACGCCATTGGCCACCAGACAGGTGGCGACCGCGCCGCGTCCCTTGTCGAGCTTGGCCTCGATGATGAATCCACGCGCTTTTTTGCCAAAGTTGGCCCGCAGGTTGAGCATTTCCGCCTGGAGCAGGATCATCTCTTTCAGGCTTTCGATGCCGATGCCCGCCTTGGCCGAGACATTGAGGAAAATCGTCTCGCCGCCCCAGGCCTCCGGGAGCAGTCCCTGATCCGAGAGTTGTTGCATCACCCGGTCGGGATTGGCATTGGGCCGGTCGATTTTGTTGATGGCCACGATGATCGGCACCTGGGCCGCCTTGGCATGGTTGAGCGCCTCCAGAGTCTGGGGCATCACCCCGTCGTCCGCAGCCACCACCAGCACCACGATATCCGTCACCTTGGCGCCACGGGCACGCATGGCCGTGAAGGCGGCATGACCCGGCGTGTCGAGGAAGGTGATCATCGAACCACCCTCCATCACGACCTGATAGGCGCCGATGTGCTGCGTGATGCCGCCGAATTCCCGCGCCGCCACATCGGTTTTGCGAATCGCGTCCAGAAGCGAGGTTTTGCCGTGGTCCACATGACCCATGATGGTCACCACCGGCGGACGTATGGTCAGATCCTTGTCCAGATCGTTGCTGTCGGCCAGTTCGGCCTCGATGGCCGCCCCTTCGGAGATGGTTTTGGGACGATGCCCCAACTCTTCCACCACCAGCACGGCGGTATCCTGGTCCAGCACCTGGTTGATCGTCACCATCATGCCCTGGGCCATCAGCCGCTTGATCACCTCCGAGGATTTGATCGCCATGCGGCTGGCCAATTCGCCCACCGTGATCACCTCGGGAATGATGACATCCCGCAACACCGGTTGTTGCGCCGGCGGATCGAAGCGTCCACCGCCCGCGCCACGCCGCAAGGGCGGTTTGGCGCCCAACGGGGCCGATTTCCGTGCCGGGAGTTGTTTTTCCTGGGGAATGGCGGGAGCCGCCAATTTTTTCCCCTTGCGTTTGGCCTTGCTCTTCAGGGTTTCGCGTCCGGCATCGGCTGCCGGAGCCTCTGCGGTCTCCACCGCGCGCCGCTCGTCGATCTTGCGCTTTTGTTCCCGCAGTTCGTTGAGCTGGGTCAGCCGCTTGGCCACCAGGATTTCCGTCTTTTTGCGCGCCAGATCCTCGCGTTGGGCACGGGTGAGATTCCGGGCCGGCTCCTCCTTGACAACGGCGGCCACAGCCGGTTTCGGTTCTTCCGGGGCGGGCGCGGCAGCCACCACGGGGGGCGCTGTCGGACGCGGCGGTTGCTGACTGCGTACCAGGGTATCCCGGACGCCGGGTCGGCTGGCCTGGGAGCCGGAGGGGGCGGAGGTGAAAGGCCGCTGCCCGGCGCCGGTCGCTGCCGCAGGCCGGGAGGCCGTCGGGGAGGCAGCCGGAGCGGTCGGAGCCGCCTGGGGGGCCGTGCGGGTTGGATCGATCTTCACCGAGGCGGCCAAACCCTGGGATCTGCCCTCTGTGGTGCGTCCGCGTTCGACCGGCGGCTTGACCACCAGACGGGAGGACTCGACCGACGGAGCCGCCGCAGCGACCGGAATCGCTGCCGGAGTTGCCGGAGCCGACGGAGCGGAGGGCTGACCGCAGGCGGCTTCGGCAGCGCGCCGTTCGGCCTCCTGGCGTGCCTGCTCGGCCTGTTCCCGTTCCCGTTCGGCCCGTTCCCGCTCGGCCTGTTCCCGTTCCCGTTCGGCCTGTTCCCGCTCGGCCTGTTCCCGCGCCGCCCGTTCCCGTTCGGCCTGTTCCCGCTCGACCCGTTCCCGTTCCGCCCGTTCCCGTTCGGCCTGCTCGCGCAACAACCGTTCCTGTTCCTGCTTTTCCTGGAAGGATTGACGCTCCGCCGCGGTCATGGGAGTCAGGATCTGCTGTTTGCGATCCCGGCTCGGCTCAACGGGTGCGGCGGCCAAGGCCGGTCCACCCTGTGGCTTGTCGCGTGCGCCGCTCTCTTCGCGGACCACGCCCAACGGCTCCGCCTCATCGCCGCTTTTCACGAAGGTCTTTTTCTTGCGCACCTCCACGACCACACTTTTGCTGCGACCGTGGGAGAAATTCTGCTTGATGGATCCTCCCTCCACCGTCTTGCGCAGCACAATGCGTCGCGGGGCTTTCAGTTTCAGCCGCGCGGCGTCGCCATCGTCACCTTCGCCATCATTGTCATGCAAGTCGCTCAACAGAACCTTCTCCACCGGTTGAATACCCTGCCGGTATTATTTGTTGGGGTTGACACATCCTCCCGACCCTTCGCGCCCACCTTCCGCTTCCCGCGTGAAACTCCACCAGCGGGCGGCATCGGCACGAATCCTCTCTCCAATCCCAAGATGGGTCACGGCCACCAGGGATACCGGGCGACCCGACCACAAAGTTCCCAGCCGCTCCTGCGCGGGGACAATCACGATCTCCACCGCGCCGTCTTCCGGCAGCAAGGATTCGATCCGCGCGCGCAGCCCTGACGCATCTTCGGCCAAAAGCAGCAACGGTTTCTGACCCCGTTTCAGCAGCTCTTCCACCTCCCGCAGCCCCTTGCGGCAACCGCCGGTGCGTCGGGCCAGTCCCACGCCGTCCAGCAGACGCTTTTCCAGCGTCGTGCCAAGACGGGTCAAAATCACCTCGATCTCGTTGCGGGCCATTTTATGCCGGGTCAGCAGAGCCGTCACCCGTTTTTGATCCGGCAGCACATGAATCCCGCGTCCCGGCAGTCGTTCCGAGACATCTTCCACCAGTCGGCCTTGCGGATCCGCCACAAAACGCAGCAACAACGCCTTGGGTCGCCGATTGCGGGTGATGGCGCAACGCCTCAGGGGGGAATCGTGCGCCTCGTTGTGCTCCTGGTCGCCGACTGCCCGCTTTTGCCCGCGCTCCTGGCCTGCGCCGGTCTGGTCCGCCCGGTGCAAAGTCACGTCACTCCTCGAACCAACCCGCCACCTCGCGCGCCTGAAGGATCACCCGTTCCACCTCCTTGCGGCTCATGGTGTTGCCGAGCATCTCCAACAATTCGTCCGCCGCCAGATCGGCCAGATCGTCGAGTTGCGAAACCCCTTTCTCCGCCAGGGTGATCACCATGCCGTCGTTCAGGCCCCGCAACTGCGAAATGCGCGGATCGATGGAGAGCGCAGCCTTGCGCTCCTCGTTTTCCAAGGCGGAATGCAACAACTGGTCACGGGCGCGGGTGCGCAGTTCCCGGGCGATCTCCTCGTCAAAACCGTCGATGCCCGCCAGTTCTTCCAGCGGCACATAGGCGACCTCTTCCAGGGTGGTGAAGCCCTCCTGAACCAGCGAAGTGGCCACATCCTCATCCAGGTCGAGCCGGTTCATGAATTCGCGGGCAATGGCCCCGAACTCCTCGACACGGTTTTCCGCCTCTTCCCGTTCGGTGATGATGTCGATTTTCCAGCCGGTCAGCTCCGAGGCCAGCCGCACGTTCTGACCGCGCCGCCCGATGGCCAGGGAGAGTTGGTCCTCGTCCACGATCACTTTGATGCGGGTTTCGTCCTCGTCCATCACGACCTTGATCACTTCAGCCGGGGCCAGGGCATTGCAGACAAAGACCGCCGGATCCGAAGACCATTCGATGATGTCGATCCGTTCGCCCTGGAGTTCGGTCACCACTCCCTGGACGCGGGAGCCGCGAATCCCCACGCAGGCGCCGACCGGATCCACATGGGCATCGTTGGAACGCACGGCGATTTTGCTGCGGAATCCCGGATCGCGGGCCACGGCGCGGATCTCGACGATGCCGTCGTAGATTTCCGGCACTTCCATTTCAAAGAGTTTGGGCACCATTTCCGGCGCGGTGCGCGACAGGATGATCTGCGGACCGCGTTGCACATCCCGCACCTCGTGGATATAGGCGCGGATCCGGTCGCCCGGACGGTAGTGTTCCCGGAAAAGCTGGTGTTCGTGGGGCAGAAAAGCCGCGGCCCGTCCCAGATCCACATAGATGTTGTTGCGTTCGACCCGTTTGACCAGGCCGTTGACCAGGGTGCCTTTGCGATCGATGTATTCCCGGAACACGCTGTCCCGTTCCGCCTCGCGCACCTTCTGGACGATCACCTGTTTGGCGGTCTGGGCAGCGATGCGGCCAAACTCGATGGGCGGCAGAGGTTCGGCGAGAAAATCGCCCACCTTGACCGAGGGATTGAGCCGCATGGCATCGGTCAGGACCATGTGGGTATCGGGTCCCTCGTAGCCCGGAGCATCGTCGTTTTCGACCACTTCGCGCAACTGGTTGAGCTTGAACTGGCCGGACTTGCCCTCGAAGGTGACCTGGATGTTCTTGTGGGCGCCATATTTCTTTTTGGAAGCCGTGCGGATGGCATCTTCCATGGCCTCGATGACGATCTCCCTGGGGATCCCTTTTTCGCGGGCCAGTTGTTCGGCGATCTGTACGATTTCAACACTCATGAATGATATCCGGTTTCTTGGCTAAAATTCAAAATCCAGATGGGCCTTGCTGATCGAACGGAAGGGGATGCGGATCAACGTCCCTGAGACGCGGATCAGCACATCGTCCTCTTCCATGCCATGCAAAGTCCCTTTGACCTGTTTCCGGTTTGCACCCGTCGCGGACTTGCGTGCGGCGGTTTTGCCGGGACCGACCGTGACTGGTTCGGTCGGCAGTTCCACCAGGGGCGCCGCAAAAAGGTGGATCACGGCCAGCTTGCCCTGGAAGCGGATAAAATCCTCTCGTTTTTTCAGCGGGCGGGTCAGACCGGGGGAGGAGACCTCCAGCCGGTAGCCGCCTGCAATCGGGTCATGCACATCCAGCAGAGCCGAGAGCCGATCGCTCACTGCCGCGCAGTGATCGAGTTGCAGCGGACCATCGCTGCGGTCCAGAAAGACCCGGACCAGCCGCGACCCCCCTTCCGGGACCAGCTCCACTTCGACGAGTTGGCACCCTTCGGCCACAGCAGCCTCATCGGCCAGTTGTTCGAGCCGGGTCAAGGGGGTCATGGTGCGGGTTTCCGGTGAATCGGTCAAGCGGACATCGCCTCGGCAACAAAGTGGAACGGATCTGCGTCCATTCAGGGATTCTTTCGGGTGGAACAAACTAAAAAAGCCGGCTTGAGCCGACTTTTCCCACCCTCCCGAATCAGTCGTTGGTCACTATAAGACCATTTTGCCCAGATGCCAAGGCTATCCGAAAAAAATATGCGCGGCAACCGTTTCGGTGCGCCGGTTTCCATCCGGTTTCCCTCTTTGAATCCATGCAGCGCCACCTTGGAAATGTTAACATCCATCGACGGCCCGCAATCCTGCCCAACCTGCTTTGTGATCATCCGGGATTTTTGCTCATGACCCTTTTGCACCCCTGCCTCCGCCCCCCCCGACTGGCGCTCGCGCTGCTTTCGCTCCTGCTCCTGTGCTGGTCACCGCCCCACGCAGACGCCGCCAAGACGACCAACGCCACCCTGAGCGAGAAATTCACCCTCTACGATGAAACCATGCACCAGTTCATCGTGGCCATGATCCGCAACAAATGGACCCTGGCCGAAGAACTCGCCAAAGCCCTGACCGACCAGGGCGAAGTCTTCCAATCCCTGGGCCATGAAGAAAACAACGCCACCTGGGAATACTATGCCAGCAATCTCACCCATCACGGCCAGGAACTCCAGGAAGCGTGCCGGGAACGCAATGGCATCGAGGCGGTCCATCTGATCGCCACCCTCGGCAACCACCTGGGTGAAATTCAATCCGCCATCCCGGTCTGGCTGCTCGAACACCTTGGCCAGCAGATCACCATCCTGGAACAGGGGATCGAAAACCATGACCCGAAACGCACCCGCGACGCCGCCGAAATCCTGCACAACGCCGCCCACAAGATCATCCTGTCGGCCAGCACCTCGCGTCAAAGCTACCGCCATACCCGCTGGCTCACCAATCTGCTCGACATCAACCGCCTCGGGGATGAAATGGTGGGAGAGGTCCACAACGAAGACTGGGATGGCCGCCGACAGAACCTGCAAAGAATCAAGGCGCTCTACGCCTCCTGGAAAGATGGCTTCCACCCCGCGCTGATCACGGTGCTCCCATGACCCTGGCACGACGTTTCTTTCTGTTTCTGGCGCCCATCGTGATGATGATCGGCGTCTGGAATGGCCTGGCCAACTGGCTGGACTACCAGAACGAAGTTCAGTTCATCGCCACCAAGGCCATGCAACCCGATATTCAGGATCTCCAGATCCTCGCCCAGGATCCCATTTTCCAAAACTACCTGCAAAACCAGGCCAAGGGATTTCACGAATATGCCCGGCAGGATCTCAAGGAGATGCGCTACATCTTCCGCGCCTTGATGGAAACTGCCCGCAAATACGGTCGCACGCCCGATCACATGATCCTCTTTTCACCGGACTGGGAGATTCTCTCCCTGGAATCCGACGATCCGGAGGTCAACGATCATCTGCTCCACACCAAGGCCGACATCCATTCCGAACCGTTCTATCTCCAGTACGGCAATTATTCCCAACCCTATTCCATGCTGGACCACGATCATCACAAAACCGTGGTGCCCATCGGGACCGATCGCAATCAGGACGGCACCCTCAGCCGGGATGAGGTCCAGCTTTTCCTGCACAGCGAATTCCTGTTGCCCATTGCCGAATTCCGGGACGAGGCCTTCCGGCGCCTGGTCCACAATCTCTGGATGGCCTTCGGCCAGGTGGGGTTGTTGATTCTGGCCCTGATCTGGGCCGGTCGGTTCATTCCCAAGCCGTTCGAGGAGTTCTCCAGACGAATCAGCGCCATTGCCAACGGGGATTTGAGTCAACCCTTTCCCCAATCCTGGAATGTCAAGGAGCTGGATCTGCTCAGTCAGGCCCTGAACCACATGGAGCGCGAACTGGCCTGGCGCGAAGCGCACCTGATCCAGGCCCGCATCCAGGCCGAAGAGTCGCGGGTGATGCTGCAACAGGTGCTCGATACCATTCCGGTCCATGTCTTCTGGAAAGATGCGGATTTCCGTTATCTGGGGTGCAATGCCCGCTTTGCGGCGCTGGCCGGGCTGTCCGATCCGGCGGCCATCGTCAACCGGTGCGATCACAGTCTGCTCTGGAGCGCCGATGCCGCCGTCTGGCAGGAGGTGGACCGGTTGATCACCGCCACCGGCGTCAGCCGACTGAACGAACTGCAACGGCTGAATCTCCCGGATGGCATCGAACGGTGGCTGGAGATCAGTCGTGTGCCCTTGATCAATACCGATGGCAACATCAGCGGCGTGCTGGGGGTGGCGCATGATGTCACCGAGCGGCAACGGCTGGAAGAAGAATTGAAATTCAGCCGGTTTTCGGTGATGAACGCCAAGGATGCCATCTACTGGATCGATGCCCAGGCCCGATTCATCCACGTCAACCAGGAGGCCTGCACCAGTCTGGGCTACACCCGCGAAGAACTCCTGGCCATGACCCTGCACGACATCTCCCCCGAAATGCCGGTGGAGGAGTGGTCCCGGTTCTGGGATCACATGGTGAAGGAACATGCGCTGGCCTTCGTCACCACCCATCAACACAAGGAGGGGCTGACCTTCCCGGTGGAAATCAGCATCAACATCCTGGAATATCAGGGAACCTCGTTCGCGCTGGCCTCCACGCGCAACATCACCGAGCGCAAGCGGGCCGAGCAGACCCTGCACGAGTATGCCGAAAAACTCGAAGAGATGGTCCAGGCCCGCACCAAGCAGTTGATCCACGCCGAACGGCTCGCCACCCTGGGCACCTTCTCGGCGGGCATGGCCCATGAAATCAACAACCCGAACGCCTTCATCACCGCCAATGTCCAGTTTCTGCAACAATACTGGAAACTGGCCGATCCGGTGCTGCTGAATCACGCCGCCGAAGACAAATCCGGGCGTCTGGCCCGTTTCCATGGCGAGGTGCAAAAAACGCTCGATGGCATTCTCGATGGCAGCGCCCGCATCTCCAAGATCGTCAACAGTCTCAAGACCTACTCCAAGGGGGGCATGGAGAACGACCGGGTGGAGTGTCGTCTGGAAGATCCGGTCCGGGATGCGGAAAATCTGTTGCAGCATCGCATCCGGCAGGACCAGGCCACCTTGACCGTTCAGATTCCCAAACAGTTGATGATCTATTGTGATCGCCAGCAAATGACTCAGGTATTCGTCAATTTGTTCAACAACTCCCTGGACGCCCTGGGCGAGATGGGGGAGCGGCATGACAAACGGATCCTGGTCGAAGGCAAGCAGATCGAGCGGCACATCTGGATCTGGGTGATCGACAATGGGCCAGGCATTCCGGAATCGGCCATTGGCAAGATTTTCGATCCCTTCTACACCTCCAAGGGCAAGACCAAGGGGACCGGACTGGGCTTGTCGATCGTGGAAGGGATCGTGAAGGATCATCGCGGGCAGATCACGATCTTTTCGCCCGCAGAACCGGATCGGGAGACCGAAGCCGTGATCATTCTGCCCACCGTGGATCTCTATCGGGAACAGTTGGCTGCCACTCCCCGGCAACAGCGTCAGGTTCGGAATCCGGAGTATTGAACAGAAGAGCAGCAATGAGTCAACGGGGTCCAGGGGCCATTGGCCCCTGGTGGGGTCCAGGGGCGAAGCCCTTGGGACTTTCGCCTTTGGCGCGCTTTTCCGGCAGCGCGCCCCCCGGTCGCCGCAGGCGACGCCTTTGGGCCAGAAACGCAATGATCCCGAAACAGGCGTGTTTTAAAGTCAAAAGATTTTAAAAATTTTTTGTTTAAAGGCAAAGTCAAAACCCTGGGGGAAGAATCCCCCAGACCCTTTCTTTTCTTTCAAAAGGGTACCTGTCGAAACAGGTTTGGTTCGAAAGGAGAGGCATACTCTCTGCTCTTTTCACGACAAGGAGTCTCTTGATGATCCACAAGGAGCAGGAACAACCCGGCCACCAACTCGGACGGATGATCGGTGCGATTGGCGTGGTGTTCGGGGATATCGGCACCAGTCCCCTCTACGCGGTGAAAGAGGCGTTGGGCGGAGAACACGCCGCAACACCGACGCCGGATAACGTCCTGGGTATCATCTCCCTGATTCTCTGGACATTGCTGATCATCCTGACCGTCAAATACCAACTGTTCATCATGCGCGCCGACCATCAGGGAGAGGGAGGCAATCTGGTGCTGGTGGCCCTGGCCAGAAAATTCACCCAGGGAAATGCCCGCATGCAACGCCTGATCATGATCGTGGGCATGATCGGAGTGTCGCTCTTTTTCGGCGATGGCGTGATCACCCCGGCCATCTCGGTATTGTCGGCAGTGGAAGGTCTGGAGGTGATCACCCCCGCTTTTCAACCCTATATAATCCCGATCACGATCACGGTTATTCTTTTATTGTTCCTCCTGCAAAGCAAAGGAACCGCCAAAATCGGCGGCCTGTTCGGTCCGATCTGCATGCTCTGGTTTCTGGCCATCGCCGGAGTGGGCCTCCGGGAAATCCTCCTGCATCCGGAGATTCTGGCCGCCTTGAATCCACAGCACGCGCTGCGCTTTCTGTTCGGAGCGAACCATGGCAATACTTTTGTGGTATTGGGATCGGTATTCCTGGCCGTGACCGGCGCCGAGGCGCTCTATGCGGACATGGGCCATTTCGGCAAAGCGGCGATCAACTGGTCCTGGGGTTCGTTTGTGTTTCCCGCCCTGATCCTGAACTACCTGGGGCAGGGCGCATTGATTCTGGGAGATCCGACTGCGGTGCGCAATCCGTTCTACCTGAGCGTGCCGGAGTGGGGCCTGCTGCCCATGGTGATGCTGGCCACGGCGGCGACCATCATCGCCTCCCAGGCAGTCATCACGGGCGCCTTTTCCGCGACCCGACAGGCCATGCTGCTGGGTTATCTGCCGCGCATGCAGGTGATCCACACCTCCTCGTCCGAGTTCGGACAAATCTATGTGCCGCTGACCAATTGGCTGCTGCTGTTTGCCGTGGTGGCTGCGGTCCTGGGATTCAAGAGTTCCACCAATCTGGCCGCAGCCTATGGCATCGCGGTGACCGGCACCATGATTACCGTCACGCTGCTGGCCTTTGGCATCGTGCTGCGCCATCTGTTTTCCTGGAGCCTGTTTCTGGCCATGCCGCTGCTGCTGCTGTTCCTGACGATCGATCTGGGATTCTTTGGCGCCAACATCCTCAAATTCATGGATGGCGGCTGGTTTCCATTGCTCACGGGGACGCTGCTCTTTGTGCTGATGTCCACCTGGCGCAAGGGACAGGATCTGGTCAGCCAGGCGATCCGCCAGCAGGAAATTCCGTTGGAGCCGTTTTTGCAACAACTCGCTTCAGCTCCTTTGCATCGGGTGGCCGGAACAGCGGTTTTCATGACCCAGAACCCAGGAATCGCGCCATCGGCCCTGGTGAAACTGCTGAAAGTCACCTCGACCTTGCACCAGCGGGTCATCTTTCTGAGCATCCAGACCGATCCTCACCCTTATGTGCCCGAAACGGAACAGCTTCAGGTGGAAATCCTCCACCACGACTGCTACCTGGTCAAAATCCGCCACGGCTTCATGGAGATCGCCGACGTGCCCGGCATCTTGCAAGCGTGCCGGTTGCAACACGAAGAACGGGTGATTCTGGCAGAGACCTGGTTTTTCCTGGGAAAGGCCGATTTTGTGGCGGGTCGCGTTCCGGGCATCGCCGGTTGGCGTTTGAAACTGTTCCTGGGGCTGTATCGCAACGGGGAAAGCGCCACCCGGTTCTTCAAGTTGCCTGCCACGCGGGTGGTGGATCTGGGCACACGAATTGTGCTGGGCCAGGAGGGGTGAGGGTCAGGGTCCAGGGGCCATTGGCCTCTGGTGGGGTCCAGGAGCGAAGCCCTTGGGACTTTCGCCTTTGGCGCGCTTTTCCGGCAGCGCGCCCCCTGGTCGCCGCAGGCGACGCCTTTGGGCCAGAAACGCAATGCTCCCGAAACAGGCGCGGTTTAAAGTCAAAAGATTTTAAAAATTTTTTATTTAAAGGCAAAGTCAAAACCCTGGGGGAAGAATCCCCCAGACCCTCTCTTTTTTTTTCAATGCATGAGCGTTTGAAAAAGTCTGGAAGTTGCTGCAAAACCGAATCCGGCTTGCCAACAACGACTCAGGAGCGCGGACCGTAAAAACGTTCCAGATCCTGGCGAATTTCCGGTCGGGTGCGACGGGGCAGGTCGGCGCCCGCCTGAAGACCGAGCGAAGTGGCGCGCTGGGTCACCATGTTCTGCAACCGCCGGTCGTTGAGGGTGCGCACCAGGTCTTTCAGATCAGCGGACGTTTTGTCCGGCAACACGCCCAGGATCAACGCACAGATCTTTTCCGCCGGATCACGGGTCGGCAGAATGGTGCGCACGATCCCTTGCACCACGATCGGGGCATGACGGGCTTGCAGGATTTCCAGTTTGATTTCACTGCCCGGCTTGGCCAGCCAGTCATTGGCAAGATTGAAACGGAACTCCAGATGGCTGGCGCTCACCTTGACCAGCCGCCCCTCTGGCCGCACGCTGGCCGCAGAACCCAACCGCACCACCCGGATATAATCGGTATCGGCCACATCGGCCCCGAGCCGCATCTGGGTTTCGTGCATCAACGCCGTGGTCAAGGCGGCTCCGAACTGTTCTCCCCGCTCGTGCAGTTCGATTCCGACCCCCTGAGCGCTGACATGCACCACACGGCAGGGAAAGGCCTGGTTCATGTTCTGGACATTCAGACGCAACTGCCCGACCTGATTTTTTTCCACCGCGCTTGGCGCAACCGCCGTGGCAAGAAACACCCCCCGCAACGAGACATCACGAGTAATGCCCCAGATCGATTTTCCGTTGGCCAACTCCAGCGTGGCCTGATGCTTGAACCACACCCGTTCATGTCTTCTGCGTGATTGGTCTGCTGTCGTCTCTTTTTTTGCTTCCATCGTCTTCTCCAGACCCGATTTTCTTACCAACCCGAACACATGCCAACCAAGTGCAAAAACCACACATGGATACAAAGATGAACGGATGATCATTTAGCAAAAGGTCATGCTTGTCACCAAGTTTATCGCGTTTATCTTGACACAGGTCAACACCCGGATGCAAGGCGAAGCCATGGCGCAAACGCTGCAAATGCAAGTCGCAGGGCACAATTCCCATTGGCTTCTCTCTCTGAATATGCTATACTTCACCTGATATGATAATCAGGTCTTCCAAAAATTGACTTTCAGAGGAATCCGCGATGAGCAATCCAATCCGCGTCATGGTGGTGGACGACGAACCCGAAATCCGCAACGCCATCGAGCGTTATCTCTCTTTTCAAACCGATCTCGGGGATGGGCAGATCCTTCAGGCAGGCACCTTCAACGAAGCCCTGACCCTGCTGGAAGAACAAAATCCGCTGATCGTCTTGCAGGATATCAATCTCCCGGATGGCAACGGATTGCAATTCATCCGTCAAACCAAGAAAAAATATCCGATGGTACAGTTCATCGTCATCACCGGCGCCAGCGATCTCGACCGCGCCATGGAGGCTTTGTCTTTTGGCGCGGCAGACTACATCAAAAAGCCCATCGACATGTCCGTGCTGGCCACAATGGTCTCCGAAGGAATCGTGCGTTGTCAACGTTGGGGCGATTTGCTGTGGGGGGAGTACAACGCATCCGACTCCGCAGAAGAGACGAGCGCCGGATAACCCGAAACAAAACCATTAAAAATAAAGAAGGGGTCTGGGGAATTCTTTCCCCAGGGTTTTGACTTTAAAAACAATAAATATAATTTTTTGTTGACCGCAACCATTCCGGAATCATGACTTCCCACCCCAAAGGCGTCGCCTGCGGCAAAGGCCAAAAGTCCCAAAGGCGTCGCCTGCGGCAAAGCGCGCCAAAGGCCAAAAGCCAAAAGGCGTCGCCTGCGGCGACCAGAGGGCGCGCCTGCGGCAAAGCGCGCCAAAGGCCAAAGGCCCAAGGGCTTCGCCCCTGGACCCCACCAGGGGCCAATGGCCCCTGGACCCCACTGACAATAATAATGTACCTTGCGAAAAGAACGCGTGTCAGGTTTCTTGCAGCAGCGACAACTGGGGATGCTCTTCGTGACGCGGGAAGGGGATCGGATAACGCCCGGAAAAACAGGCGTCACAATAACCGTTGCCATGACCACTGACCGCCGCATACATCCCTTCCAGCGACAAAAAGGCCAATGAATCGGCAGTGACATAGGTGCGCATCTCCTCCACCGAATGGCTGGAGGCAAGCAGTTCGCTTTGCGTGGGGGTGTCGATACCGTAATAACAAGGATGGGTGGTGGGAGGCGACGAAATGCGCAGATGCACCGATTTGGCCCCGGCGGCACGCACCATCTTGACGATCTTGCGACTGGTGGTGCCGCGCACGATCGAATCATCCACCAGCACGATGTTCTTGCCTTTGATCATGTCCGGATTGGCGTTCAGCTTGATTTTCACCCCGAAGTGACGGATCGCCTGCTGGGGTTCGATGAAGGTGCGCCCCACATAGTGGTTGCGAATGATCCCCAGTTCAAACGGAATGCCCGACGCATAAGCAAATCCCAGAGCAGCCGGCACCCCCGAATCGGGCACCGGAATCACCAGATCGGCATCCGGCACCGGATGCTCTTCAGCCAGACGCATGCCGATCCGTTTGCGGGAGGCGTAAACATTCACACCGTCGATGTTGGAATCCGGACGGGCGAAATAGATGTATTCAAAAATGCACAAACACCGTTTCTGGCGCGGAAAGGGGAAAAAGGACTCCAGCCCTCCGTCCGGGCCGATCACCACCACTTCCCCCGGCTCCACATCGCGCACGAATTCGGCTTCGATGAGATTCAGGGCGCAGGTTTCCGACGAAAAGACATAGCTGCCGTCTCCCACCCGACCCAGCACCAGAGGACGCAAACCGTGAGGATCGCGGGCGCCGATGATGCACTGTTCGTTCATGGCCAGCAGAGCATAAGAGCCTTGCACCTGACCCAAAGCCTCCACCAGCCGCTCGGCAAAGGTTTTGCGCCGCGACAAAGCGGTGAGATGAACGATGACCTCGGTATCCATGGTGGACTGGAAAATCGAACCGCGCCGCTCCAGAGCACGCCGCATCTCGACTGCATTGACCAGATTGCCATTGTGGGCCATGGCCATGCCGCCGTGGGCCGTATCCACCACCAGAGGTTGACGGTTGCGGGCGTTGCTGCTGCCGCCCGAGGTGGAATAGCGCACATGACCGATGGCCTGATTGCCTTTCAATCCATCGAGTTCGTTGCGACGGAAAACATCGGCCACCAGCCCCTGACCACGGGTGGTGAGAAACATCCGCTCATCCACCGAGACAATGCCCGCCGATTCCTGGCCACGGTGTTGCAAGGCATAAAGCCCCAGGTAGACGAGATTGGCGGCCTCGGCATGGTTGAAGACGCCAAAAACACCGCATTCGTCATGGAAATGATCTTGGTGATGAAGGTCCAATTATCGAACACCCGATTTGGCGGTGAAGGGTCTGGTGACATTCAGCCACTATAAAGGATCCACTTCGGATTGTCAAAAGCGGCCAATCATATTGGCATCATCACCACAATCAATGGTCAGATAACCCATTGAAAAAAAAGAGGGGGTCTGGGGGATTCATCCCCCAGGGTTTTGATTTTAAAAGCGAAAAATTTAATAAATTTTTATTTTTAAAGTCAAAACCCTTGGGGATGAATCCCCCAGACCCCCTCTTTTTTTTCAATAATTAAAATAAACGCTCGACCATTTCGGCCAAATTGGCCACGGGCTGAAAGGTCAGCTTCAATCCGCCCGGCAGACTCTTGAGACTTTGCGCCGGAGCCAGACAGCGGGTGAATCCCAGCTTGTCCGCCTCCTTGAGGCGTGGTCCCACATGGGAGACCGCCCGCACCTCTCCTCCCAATCCCACCTCTCCGAGAATCACCAGGCCCGGATCCACCGCCATGTTGCGATAGGAAGCAAAAATCGATGCCACCACCGCCAGATCCGCCGCCGGTTCCGTGACCCGGAATCCTCCGGCCACATTCAGGAACAGATCATGATTGAACAGTCCCAGTCCGAGACGTTTTTCCATCACCGCCGCCAGCATGGCCAGCCGGTTGGGATCGAATCCCAAAGTGGCCCGCCTCGGCTGGGCCAGCAATGATGCCGCAGCCAGCGACTGGATTTCCACCAGTACCGGTCGCGTTCCCTCCATGCCAGCAAAAACCACGCCACCCGCCACACCCGATCCGCGATCCGCCAGGAACAGTTCGGAAGGGTTGGGCACCTCGATCAGCCCCATTTCCCGCATTTCGAACACGCCGATCTCGTTGGCCGGGCCGAAACGGTTCTTGATGGCGCGCAGAATCCGGTAATCGTGGCCCCGCTCTCCCTCGAAATACAACACGGTATCCACCATATGTTCCAGCACCCTGGGACCGGCGATCTGGCCATCCTTGGTGACATGCCCCACCAGAAACAATGCCATGTCGCGCTGCTTGGCCAACTGGATCAGACGGGCGGCGCACTCGCGCACCTGGGAGACCGCACCGGCTCCGGCGGGCATGGCATCGGTGGCCAGGGTCTGAATGGAATCGATCGCCACCACATCGGGCGCGCAGGCGAGAATGGCATCGACCGCCGCCTCCAGTCGGTTTTCCATCAGCACCAGCAACCGATCCCCGACGATGCCCAACCGCTCCGCCCGTTGACGGATCTGCTGGGCCGACTCCTCGCCGGAGAGGTACAAGACGGTTCCATGCGCCGACAACGCGGCCAGTGCGGTCATCAGCAGCGTGGATTTGCCGATCCCCGGATCTCCGGCGATCAGCACGGCGGATCCGGGCGTCAAGCCTCCGCCCAGGGCGCGATCCAACTCTCCGACTCCGGTGGCCAGACGCATGCGATGATCGCTCGTGATCGCGCTCAACGGCATGGGCCGGGCCACCGGGCCACCGGCAACCGCTGGCGTGCCGCGTCCCCGGCTCCCTGCCGGATCGACGGTAAAGGCCTTGAGGGTGTTCCAGGCTCCGCAGGCCAGGCAACGCCCCTCCCAACGGCCATGATCCGCACCGCAATCCTGACAGACAAAACGCTGTTTTTCCTTGCTCACGGTGGTTCTTGATCCGCCTTTGTCATGAAGCGCACCCATCACGGGATACGTCGTTCGTCAACGGGGTCCAGGGGCCAATGGCCCCTGGTGGGATACGTCGTTCGTCAACGGGGTCCAGGGGCCAATGGCCCCTGGTGGGGTCCAGGGGCG
>JADFWP010000034.1 GCA_015234115.1 Magnetococcales bacterium | reverse complement strand
AACCCAAAAATGGGCGTTCTTCCGCCCGTCCTGGCCCACCCGACAACCGATTTCGTCACTGCGTCCTCACTTCAATCCATCGCGCCGCTTCCACCCGTCACGATCAGACCCACGCGGCAACCGCGCACCTGCCGCGCCGCCGCCACCGACCCGCGCTCCCCTCCCGCTCCCCGTGCCGTGCCGCCCGGTTGAGGCAGGCACAGGAGGACGCGGCCAAAGAAAAAGAGTGGACGAAGACTGGGATTCGTAATCGTCCGGTCGGCACGATTTATGCTGATAATTGCTGTGCGTGAAACCCTCTTCACGTTACGTCAATGCATTGACATTCAGGAGCACGAACATGGCCGATTTTGGTTTGCTGGGTGGTGAAGGGGCCTTCAAGGCCAATCTGATGAATCTCCGCAATCGCCGTCAGGAGATTATCGCTTCCAACATCGCCAATGTGGACACGCCCGGCTACAAGGCGCGCCGTCTGGAGTTCGAGGATGTGCTGAGAGAATCCATGCCGGTGGGCGACGAACTCCCCATGGCCCGCACCGGTCGCCAGCACATGCCCATGCCCCGCCAGTTCCCGATGGAAGGGGAGATGCAGGAAGTCGAAACCATGATCCCCAAAGGGGACCAGAACAGCGTGGATCTCGAACAGGAGATGGCCCGCCAAAGCGCCAACCAGCTCCTTTACAATTATGCGGCCCAATCCATGAGCGGTCAGGTCAGCCAGTTGCGCATGGTGATCCAGGGCAGCAACGGCCAATAATCGCCGTGCACCGTTCAAAATGACAAACTTACAAAAGGAATGCCGTCATGGATGATTTCCTGACCTCGTTTCGCGTCACCTCCTCAGGATTATCGGCACAAAGGTTGCGTCTGAACATCATTGCCGAGAACCTCGCCAATGCCCAGACCACCCGCACCCCGGAAGGCGGGCCGTATCGGCGCAAGGATCCGGTCTTCGCGGCCAAGGCGTTCGACGAGATGCTCAGCCGCGAACAGCGGGCCGCCTCCACGGGTGTGGCGGTGGAAAAGATCCATGTGGACGAACGGCCACCACGCATGCAATACGACCCCTCCCATCCGGATGCCAATGCCCAGGGGTATGTGGCCATGCCCAATGTCGATCCGGTGGCGGAAATGGTCAACATGATGGCGGCCAGCCGCGCTTATGAATCCAATGTGACGGTTCTCAACGCCTCCAAGGCCATGGCCATGAAGGCATTGGAAATCGGTCGGTAAGCAAGAATCTGAGGAGTATTGAATCATGTCGATCAACCCGATTGGACCCGCTTCGCTCACCTCCATGAATCTCGGCACGCCTGCGGTGATGGGCGGTGACGGGGCCGGAGGCTGGGAGGATTTCTCCGTGACCCTGGCGCGCCAGCTCAAGGAGACCGACCGCATGAACAAGGAAGCCAAGGATCTGACCGAAAAAGCGCTGCTCGGCAATGCCGGAGTGAGCATCCACGAAGCCCAGATCGCCGCTTCCGAAGCCGAATTGAACATGCGCATGCTGATGCAGGTGCGCAACAAGGCGCTGGAAGTCTACCGCGAAATCATGAGCATGCCCGCATAATTCCAAGATTCACGGCATTTTGACGCATGTTCGAGTTGTCATTTTTTTCTTCGAGTAAGGAAACCTGATCATGGCAGAGGCGACGAGCGCGATGGCTGCCCGCTCCGAGGCACCAGCGGAAACTTTCACGCGGTTTTTGGAACGCCTCCCCCTGGGAGGACGCAACGGCCTGATGCTGGCCGTGGCCGCCACGATTTTGGCGTTGACCGCGATCATCTGGTTCGCCACGCGACCGAGCTACAAGGTGCTCTATTCCGGCCTGCCGGAACAGGAGGCGGGCAAGGTGGTGGCCCAGTTGACCCAGATGAACGTCCCCTATCAGCTCGGCGTGGGCGGGACCACCATCGAGGTTCCGGCCAACCGGCTCTACAATGTCCGATTGGATCTGGCCAGTCAGGGGATTCCCAAACAGGGGACCGGCACCGGCTTCGAGATCTTCGACAAGACCAATCTCGTGGGCATGACCGATTTTCTCCAGCGCATGAACTTCCAGCGCGGCCTCCAGGGGGAATTGGCCCGGACCATCGAAAGTCTCGATGTGGTCAGCAAGGCGCGGGTCCATCTGGTGATGCCCAAGAAATCGCTCTTTGTTTCCGAAGAGAAAAAAGCCACGGCCTCGGTGGTGATGGAACTCTCCAGCCCCCTGTCGAGCAAACAGGTCCAGGGCATCGCCCATCTGGTCGCCTCGGCGGTCGAAGGACTGGAAGAAGGAGATGTCACCCTGCTCGACCACAAAGGCAACCTCATCGCCGGAGGACGCACCCCCTCGGCCGATGGCCGCATGCCCGCCGAAGAGAGCCTCGGCCTGCAACGCCAGGTGGAAAAATCCCTGGAAGATCGCGCCCAGGCCATGCTCGACAAGGTGGTTGGCGTCAATTCCAGCGGCGTGAGCCGCAGCATTGTCCGCATCACGGCGGATCTGGACCTCAAACGGGTCGAACGCAACGAAGAGAAATTCGATCCCGAAGGACAGGTCGCCCGCAGCGAACAGAGCGTCAACGAAGCGAGCAAAGGCAGCTTTGGCGAATCCGGAGTTCCGGGCGTGCGCCCCAACGACGCCAATGATCGGGTCAAATCCTCCGGCAGCGGTTCCGAACAGTCCCGCAGCGTGGAACGCGAAACCATCAACTATGAAATCAGCAAGACGGTCAACAAGATCGTCCTGCCAGTGGGCACCATTCAACGCCTCTCCATCGCCGTGCTGGTGGATGGCCATTACGAGCCGGATCCGGCCAACAAGAACAAGGACATCTACAAAGAGCGCACCGCCGACGAACTGGCCCAACTCCAGAAGATCATCGAGCAGTCGGTGGGCTTCCGCGCCCAACGCGGCGATACCATCCAGGTGACCAGCGCGCCGTTTGAACCGCTCACCCAGATGGCCGAACAGACCGTCAAATTCTGGGAGCGTCCGGACTTCTATCTTCAGGCCGCTCTGGTACTGGTGATCCTGCTCCTGCTCTTCCTGGTGCTCAAGCCCATGGTGACCCGCCTGCTGATGGGCGAAAAAGGACCGGATTCCAGCGGTGTGCCGGCGGCTGTGGCCGAACTGGAGGCCCAACTCATGGCCGAAGGCGTGGGCACCCTGCCCACCGAACAGCCGATGCGCATGCGTCTGCCGGATCGCAACATCAAACTGACCCAGCAGATGATCACCGAACACGCCGACGAGGCACGCGAAATCCTGCGTTCCTGGCTGTTGCAGGATGATTGATCTCACGATACCGACATCTAGACGACGATTGCGATTAGGATAGAGGGCACTTCCATGGCGGAAACGGTTGACAATGAAGTCTGGAACGATCCAGCAGGAGATGCGGTACCGCGTCGCAAAATCAGCTCGCGCACCCGGCTGAGCGGCAAGGAAAAAGCGGCGATTTTCATTCTGTCGCTGCCGGATGAGGATGTGAAAAAACTCCTCGACGGCCTCCAGGAGGATGAGGTGCGGGAGTTGACCCGCACCATCGCCCGCATCGGCAGCACACCACAGGATGTGGTCCGGGCCGTGCGTCAGGAGTTCCTGGACCGCTTCGAGCTGCAACAGTTCGATGTGCGCGGCGGCATGAACAAGGTCAAGGACATGATCACCAAGGCGCTGGGCAAGGAGAAGGCGCGCCAGTTCCTCAAGGAGCTGCAACAGGGACCGAAAAACACCCCCTGGGAGATTCTCAACGCCATGGAACCCACTCTGGTGGCCACGTTCCTGGCCAACGAGCATCCCCAGAGCATTGCCCTGATCCTGTCGCAACTCCAGATCGAACAGGCCTCGTTCGTGATCGATTTTCTGGTCAGCGACGTGCAGCAGGAGGTGCTGTTGCGCATGGCCAAACTCGGCAATCTGCCGCCGGGCGCGCTCGAAGATATCGAAGAATCGCTGCTCACCGAGTTGGAAGCCCTGGGCGCCACGCGCGGCGGCTATGCCAAGGAAGGCGGCGGCGGTGTCAAGAAGGTGGCGGAACTGCTCAACATGATGAGCCGCGACCTTTCCGACAAGCTTCTGGCCTACCTCGACGAAGAGGACAATCCGCTGGCCGAAGAGGTGCGCAAGGAGATGTTCCTGTTCGAAGATCTGTTGCTCATGGACGACAAGAGCTTCCAGACCCTCTTGCGCGAAGTCAACAACGACGAACTGCTCTCGGCCCTCAAGGGCGCCGACGACCGGCTCAAGGAAAAGTTCTTCCAGAACATGTCCGAACGGGCGGCCGAAATGCTGCGCGAGGATCTGGAGATGATGGGACCGGTGAAAGTGGCCGACGTGGAATCGGCCCAGCAGGCCATTCTCAAGGCGGCACGCCGTCTGGAGGCCGAAGGCGCCATCGTCATCATGGGCAAGGGCACCGACGACGTGGTGCTGTAAGGTTCTCACCAACGCATGACGAGGAAACCGAACCGTGTCTGAAACCACTGGTGAGATCATCAAGGCCGAGGCCGGAGCCACGGAGTTCCGCCGGATCGGCATTCAGGAACTGCTCGACGCCCCGCAGCAAACCAAACGGGAACATTTTCTGCGCTTTCGCCCGGATGGCCGGCTGCCGGTAGTCGTTCCGCCCAAAAAAGAGCCGGAAATCTCCCCGGAAGAACTTCAGGCCCGGCGCATGGAGCAGATGGAACGGGAGATCTATCAAAAGGTCTTCGCCGCTGCCGAATCGGCGGGTCTGAAAGCGGGCGAAGAGCGCATGGAACGCGAAATCCAGGCCTTGATCCCGCGACTCGAAGGGGTGCTGGCCAATCTGGAGCAGTTGCATGTGCGCATCCTGGCCGCCTCCGAGCGCTATCTGGTGGAGACCGCTTTGGTGCTGACCCGCGAACTGCTGGCAGCAGAGCTGTCGCTGCATCCCGAAGTGGTGGCGGCACGGGTCAAACGGATCCTGGCGCGCGCCGCCGGACGCAAAGCGCTGGTGGTCCGGGTTTCGCCGGGCAATGCCCGTGTTCTGTCCCGGATGAAAGCCTTTGCCAATCTGCGCATCGAAGCCGACGAACTGCTCTCCCCCGGCGCCGTCCATCTGGAAAGCGATTTCGGCGGACTGGAAGACAATCTGGAGCTTCAGCTCAAAGAGGTCGAGCTTTCCATGCGAGAACATCTGCAAGAACGTCTGGATGCCATCGGCGTGGAGGATATCGCCGCCCGCGCCCATGACGCCAACGCTGTTGCCGCGGCGCGCAAGCCCCATCCCCTGGCACCCGATCCGGGGAGCGAGCCCGCTCGGGAGATGCGCGCCGCGCCGCAACCCACTTCCGACCCGGAACATGACGGGGCCCATAACGGAGAAGAGGAGTGGGAGTCCCAACCGACCCATTCGTGGCCGGAAGGAGAGGAAGAGACCGAAGCCGAAGAGATGGCGGCCCGGTCGGATCGGATCTTCGCGGAGGCCCCATGAACCCCTCTTTGAATCTGCCCTGGCGGGAGTATCAGGAATCGGCGCTGCGGGGCATCGGCATGCAGCGCACCGGCAAGGTCTCCCAGGTGCTGGGACTGCTGATCGAAGGCGAAGGCCCCTCGGCCTCGATCGGCGACATGTGCGAGGTCTTCCCGGACGACGGCTCTCCGGCCATCAAGGCCGAAGTGGTGGGGTTCCGCAGCGATGCCCTGCTGTTGATGCCGCTGGGCGGAATCAAGGGAATCCATCCAGGCAGCTCCATCGTCTCCCGGGGCCGCGCCGAAATGGTGCCGGTGGGCGAAGGACTGCTTGGCCGCATCCTGGGTCCGACCGGCGAACCGATCGATCAGGGTCCCCCACTCCACCTGCCGGAATTCACCCCGCTGCACGCCGAACCGATCAATCCGCTGCAAAGACGCCGCATCACCGAAACCCTCGATCTGGGCGTGCGGGTGATCAACGGTCTGATGACCATCGGACGGGGCCAGCGGATCGGCATCTTCTCCGGATCCGGCGTCGGCAAAAGCACCCTGCTGGGCATGATGGCCCGGTATACCGAAGCGGATGTCAATGTCATCGCTCTGGTCGGCGAACGTGGCCGTGAGGTGGTGGAATTTCTGGAAAAGGATCTCGGTCCCGAAGGCATGGCCCGTTCCGTGGTGGTGGTGGCCACCTCGGATCAACCGCCTTTGTTGCGCTTGCGCGCCGCCCATCTGGCCACGGCCATTGCCGAGCATTTCCGCGCCCGTCAACAGCATGTGCTGTTGCTGATGGACTCGTTGACCCGTTTCGCCATGGCCCAGCGCGAAGTGGGATTGGCGCGTGGCGAACCCCCCACCAGCCGTGGTTATCCCCCATCGACCTTCATGCTGTTGCCGCGCCTGCTGGAACGGGCCGGACGGGACAGCGGCACCGGCAGCATCACCGCGCTGTATACCGTGCTCATGGAAGGCGATGACCTGCAAGACCCGATTGTCGATGCGGTCCGGGGTATTCTCGATGGTCACATCGTGCTCTCCCGTGAACTGGCCTCCTCCAACCACTATCCCGCCGTGGATGTGTTGGGATCCTTGTCGCGTTTGATGTCGGATCTGGCCGGCGAAACCCAAAAAGGGTGGGCCGGACAGTTGCGCGACTCCCTGGCCGCCTACACCCAGGCCGAGGACATGATCAATATCGGCGCCTATGTCCAGGGATCCAATCCCAGGATCGATACCGCGATCAAACTGATCAAGCCGATCCGCGACTATCTGCGTCAACCGGTCTCCCAGGGCTGCAACATGCAAGAGAGCATCCGCCAGCTCGGAAAGATCTTTGCCGCCGCCCCGCAGGCGGCACGGGCAGCGTAAACCTGCCGCACGGCCCGACCGAATGCCGAAGAAACCGCTGACTGCACGCGAGGTTCGCAGTCCAGACCGCCGGGATGGAGGTGGTCAGCGGTTTCTCCCAAGCCAACATCATTGCCGCTGCGTCGGGCCGGAAAGACCGGAACCCCACACAGACCGCATGCATGCCCCCGCTTGAACCACCGCACCAAACCACCGGGTACGACTCGCCCTGGAAAGAGATCCTGAAGACCTACTTCAAGGATTTCCTGGCCTTTTTCCTTCCGAAAGCGCATAATGATATCGACTGGTAACATCCTTGCGTGTTTTTCGACAAGGCGTTGAACCGGATCGCACGGTGAGTGGTTATCGTTGGTGAATCCAATCCGGATCATGGCGCATGACATGATGACGGTTACCCCAGGGAGGCCATGACATGAGTAAACGTCGTCTCATCACTTTCGACTGGGCCTTGAAACGACTCCTGCGCAGCAAGGCCAATTTTGAAGTGCTGGAAGGTTTCTTGAGTGAACTGCTCTCCACGGAAATACGCATCATCGATATCCTGGAGAGCGAAAGCAACAAGGAGGATGCCCTCGACAAGTTCAACCGCGTGGACATGAAGGTCAAAAACAGCGAGGGCGAACTGATCCTGATTGAACTGCAATACGAACGGGAGTTCGATTATCTGCAACGGCTGCTTTTTGGCGTCGCCAAAACCATCACCGAGCATGTGGATGAGGGAGAACAGTACACCAAAGTCCCGAAGGTGATTTCCATCAACATCCTCTACTTTGATCTCGGACAGGGCAAGGATTACGTCTATCTGGGCGAGACATCATTCAGAGGCATACATACCGAAGATGAACTGGTACTCAGCGACATGCAGAAAGAAATGTTCAATCGCAAGAGGGTCCAGGAAATATTTCCGGCAATCTATCTGATTATGGTAAGACGGTTCAATGAGGTCGCAAAGAACACTCTGGACGAGTGGATTTACTTCCTGAAGAAAGGAGAAATCCGCGACGACTTTACTGCCCGTGGCCTGGAAAAAGCAAAAAGAGTGTTGGACATCCTGCAACTCTCCGACGCCGAACGTCAAGCCTACGAGCAATTCCAGGAAGATCTTCGCTCCCAGGCCAGCATGGTGAACAACACCTGGAGAGCTGGAAAAATAGAAGGCAAAAAGGAAGGGCTGGAGGAAGGCCGCCAGGAAGGCATCCAGATCGGCGAACAGAAAGGCCGCCAGGAAGAAGCCGCTTCCATGCTTCTGAAACAGATGCGCCGCAAATTTGGCCAAACGCCAGACTGGGTGAGCGAGAAGATGAAGACGGCGAATCTGGAACAGATTGAGAGATGGAGCGACAATTTCGTGTTCGCCACTTCTGTGGACGAGGTGTTCGCGTCCGGACAGGAAGAGGTTCAAGAAAATTGCCATCCAGGGTGAGTGCATGATCAATCACGAATCTCAGAACCAACCAACCGAGTACGACTCGCCCTGGAAAGAGATCCTGAAGACATACTTCAAGGATTTCCTGGCCTTTTTTCTCCCGGAAGCGCATGATAATATCGATTGGCGGCATCCTTGCGAATTTCTCGACAAGGAACTGGACCGGATCACCCGAGAGGCGGAATCCGGCAATCGCCGGGTCGATCTGTTGGTCAAGGTCTGGCTGCCCGACGGTGACGAACTCTGGGTGTTGATCCATGTCGAAGTTCAAGGAAGCCGTGATCCGGATTTCGCGGAGCGGATGTTCACCTGTCAGTATCGGGCGTTTGATCTGTGCAAAAGGCCGGTGGTCAGTCTGGCCATCCTCGCCGACGAGGAGAGCGGTTGGCGCCCCTCCTCCTTCGGCTACCAGAGGTGGGGATCCAGGATCAATTTCCAGTTCAGTGCCGTCAAACTGCTGGATTATCTGCCACGCCTGGAGCTTCTGGAGTCATCCACCAACCCGTTTGCCATCGTCACATTGGCCCATCTGACCGGCAAACAGACCAGGAATCAACCGGAAGAGCGATTCCAGCAAAAAATCCGCATCACCCGGATGTTGTACGGGCGTGGTTTCAGCCGCCAACAGATCGTGGATCTCTTCCGCTTCATCGACTGGCTGCTGAACCTGCCTGAAGAGTTGGACAACCAATTCTGGGTTCATTTATCCAACTTCGAGGAGAACAAAAAAATGCCTTATATCACGAGTGTCGAACGGATTGGCCATAAGAGAGGCCTGGAAGAGGGCATGCTGGCCGGGATGCAACTTGGCAAGGAAGAGGGTATCCAGATCGGCGAACAGATCGGCGAACAGAAAGGCCGCCAGGAAGAAGCCGCTTCCATGCTCCTGAAACAGATGCGCCGCAAATTTGGTCAAACGCCAGACTGGGTGAGTGAGAGAGTGACGACGGCGAATCTGGAACAGATTGAGGGATGGAGTGACAATTTCGTGTTCGCCAACTCTGTGGACGAGGTGTTCGCCTCCTGAGGAGTGCGACTGGCTGGATGAGGGTGCCGTCATACCCCCATGCGCCCCTCCCAATTTTTCTTTATAAAATTCATGATTTGAATCGGAGTCCATCATGTCTCAATCCAGAATTGCCACTGTGTTGCTGGTTGCCGCTCTTGCCTGGGGAATCGATTGCGGATCGGATCTTCAGGCCGCACCTCCCGCCAAAAAAGCCGCTCCCGAGAAACCGGATGCCGAAAAAGGCCAGCCATTGGCCACCATGGGAGATGTGACCCTGACCGTGGCCGAATTCCAGAAACTCCTGAACAACAGCGACAAGGAGGTCAGAACCCAACTGCTGGCCAATCCGGAACTGATGAATCAGAAAATCGGCGAGGCCGTGGTGCGCAAATATGTCCTGGCCCGGGCAAAAGAAGAAAAATGGGACCAGAAAAAAGAGGTCGCCTTTGCCATGGAACGGGCCAGAGAAGGAGTGCTGGTCGAACACTTCCTGAATGGCATGGCCAAATCCCCAGGACAATACCCGGATGACTCCCTGGTCAGACAGGCCTATGAGGAAAACAAAACCCAGATCATGCTCCCCCCTTCTGTCCACGTCGCGCAGATCTTTCTCAAGTTCGAAGAGAAAATGGATGAAAAGGGCCGACAGGATCTTACCCGGATCGCCGAGAAATATTTCGCCATGATCCAAAAAGGCGAGTCGGATTTTGCCAGCATGGCGCGCAAATATTCCGATCATAACGTCTCTGCCACCCAGGGAGGAGATATGGGCTGGGTGCCCGCATCCCAACTGCTGCCCGAGTTCAGAAAAGCTCTGGAAGGACTGAAAGATGGAGAACTGGCCGGACCGGTGCAAACCGCCCAGGGACTCCACATCATCCAACTGCTCGGCTCCCGCGACGCCACCCCGCGCCCCTATGATCAGGTGAAAGGCACTCTGGCCCAAATGCTGAAAGGCAAGAAACTCCAAGAGAACAAAGACAACTATCTGATTGATCTGGTGAAAAAAGATCCCATCTCCCTCAACGAGGCGAACCGGACCTTGCTGAAGTGAAACAGAGCGGTGCATCCCTGCGCAGAGTTTCGCTTGATCCGGATACCCGAATCATGCCAGAATCGCTTTTCTATCAGAGATTGGAAGCCTGAAAACACCCGGACCGGTTGTCTGCCTGTGGCATTGCAGAGCGGCAACCGTGTGCGGAGCAACAGGCACTACAGGGGAGACAACCGACATGTTTGACGTGCAACTTCTTGATAAAATTAAATTTTTTGCGGACCTGCCGCAGAATGCGAAAAACGAGATCGCTTCTCTCGACACCGTGTTCAAAAAATTTGCCGCCAACAGCCCGATCATCAACGAAGGGGATGAATCCGACTCGTTTTTTGTCCTGCTGCAAGGCAAGGTCAGCGTTTACAAAAAACCCAATGTCAATCCCATCAACGAGTTGAAACCCGGCTCCATCTTCGGTGAAATCGCCTTTCTGAGCAACAAACCCCGTGGCGCCAGCATCGTGGCCCTGGATCCCTGCATTCTGCTGGAATTCGACCGCAAGATTCTCCATCAACTCTCCCCGGATGTGCGCGATATGCTGAAAGACAAGCTCATCGCCATCCTGGTGACCCATCTGAACGATATCATCGATCTGCGCACCAAGGAGACCTTCGGACTCTCCACGGCCAATCCTCACGAGGCCGAAATGATCGGCGCCAAGGTCGAGGTCCATAAACAGATCTATGGTCAAGAAGGATATTATATCTATTATGTCGGCAACGGCGAGGCGATGATCGAAAACAAACGCGAAAATACCCAGAACAAGGTCAAGATGAGCGAATTGACCGAAATGATTCCGGGCAAGTTCGTCAACGCCATCAAACAGGCCAATCGCGATCCGGACGATTACCTGTATGGCCAATCCGGCGATTTTGGCGGTTATCTGGTCCTCAAGGCGGCGCGTCATGCCTGGAAGAGCACCCTGTTGGCCATCCAGGCCGAAAAATTCGACATCAATCGCAAAACCGACGCCTTCCGCAGTCGCGATCTGCCCACGGCCTGAACGCCAACGGGGAGCATGACACCATGCTCCCCGTTGACACTCCGACCTGCTTCCGGTCTCAATCGCAACCCTTTCTGGCGCGCGAACCGACCATGGCGACACCATTGAAAGAAAAGAAGGGGTCTGGGGGATTCTTCCCCCAGGGTTTTGACCTTAGAAAGCAAAACATTTTAAAAGTTTTCATTTTTAAAGTCAAAACCCTGGGAGATGAATCTCCCAGACCCTCTCTTTTCTTTCAAAAGTGTACCTCTCTCAAGAATCTCTCAAATGGTTGCGGTTTGATCCTCCATGAACGTTTCTGTTTCCGTGCCGGTCTGGTTCCGATTGCTGCGCCTGATCATCGGAGTTCTGGTGATGACGGTCGGTTCCTGGACCCATGCCACCGAAAATCCGCCCCTGACCGCCTTTACGCCGATCTGGAAGCAAGACGGCATCACGCCGGAGACCATCGAAGCGGTCATCGAACTGCTCAACCGGGAAATCAGCGCCATTCCGGGGAATGTCGCGGACGAAACCCAGGAAGGGCGACGTCGCACAGCCCTCAAGGATCGGGTGATGATGCTGCGGCAATTGGGAGATGCCCTGACGCGACGGGTCGAGATGGCCAAAACCAAACCGGAAAAAGGACGCACCGAGGCCGACCTGGATGCCAGAATCCGGGAATGGGAAAAGAAGCCCCCTGCCCCACCGCCGACCAATCCGACCCAGGAGGTCTTCAAACAGTTGGAGGAGAAACGGACGGAACGACTCGCCGAGGTCAAAACGCTGCGCGAAAGCCGCGACAACCGACGGTTGATGCTGCAACGCATCCCGGAGATGATCCAGCAAGCCAAACAGACCCAAAAAGCGGCCGAAGAGGAACGTCGCAAGTTGCCCACCATGACCGGCAAAGACGATGCCGCCAAAAAGGGGCTGCTCACCCTGAAGTTCGACAATGCGGAATTGAGCCAGCAGGTGAGCCAGGAACAAGTTGCGTTATGGAACGCGGAACTGGCCTATGAAAAAGAGCATGGCGTGCGCGCGGACAAAGAGTTGGAGTTGGCCCAACGGATCTTCGAGTGGGAAGAACAGCAGGTCAAACTCTACCAGGAGGCCTTGAGCCAATTGCAGGCCCATGCCCTGGAGATGAAGACCGGCGCCCTGGAACGCAAGGAAAAAGAGGCGGAACAGGCCCACACTCCCAAAGAGAAATTTCTGGCCCAATGGGAGATCCTGGTTGCCCAGACCCAGAAAAACATCGCCGAATGGCAACAGTTGCGCACCGATGTGGCAAGCGTCATCACCGGCATCGAGTCACGCATCAAAGAAGAAGAGGCGGAACTGGGCAATCTCGGCGCCCTGGTCAAGCGGGTCGGCTCCCAGGGCATGGCCGCCGAATTGTTGAAATCGACCTTCCGGCTCATGGGACAGCGGCGTCTGGAACTGGAACAACTCCTGACCCCCGCCATGCGCGAACGCCTCTCCGTGGCCCAGGCGCGCCGGGTGGAGATCGAAACCCGTCTGGTCAACCTGCGGGAGGTGTGGCGACTGGAACTGATGGCCGTGCAGGGAGAAACCACGAACGGAGGACCGGATCCTCTGCTCAAGGAGAAGGCCGGACGTTTTTTCGACGGCTTTCGTCAGGGGTTGCTGGATGAAAAACGAATTCTGTTTGAAATCAACGTCGATGAACGACGCCTGGAACTGCTGACCACCGAACGGGCCAATGTGCTCGACTCGCTGGAGCGGTTCGTGCTGTCCAAGGTGTTCTGGATTCAGGACGCCGAACCGCTGGGACTCCCTCTGCTCACCGCCGCCTGGGAGGAATTGACCAGTCCGGAGCGCGACAACAGCCTGTTGCGTTGGATCGAGCGGCTTTTCACCACCGATCTGCGGTTGCAGGAATCGCTCTCCCGTCCCCTGGTGGTGGCTTATGGAAGCATGCTGCTGGTGGCATTGCTGTTTGGCGTGCCTCTTTCCCGCAGATGGCTCGGCTCACTGAAACAATGGAAGGCGTCGCATGCCGCAGAACAGACGGATGCCTCGTGGTTGTGGCCCTCTTTTGCCGTGCTGGCGGATGCGGGATTATGGGCGATCTATTGTCTGATCGCGGCCCTGGCTGTGGACGCAGCCGGCTTGCCGGAGGGGACCGGCAAGGTTCTGGCACGCATCCTCACGCAACTTTCACTCTTTTTCTTTTTGTGGCGTCTCAATCGCGGTCTGTTCGGCCCTGGTCACATCGGACAGCGACTGCTCCATATGCCGCAGGATCTGACCATCCTCCTCTACCGCGCCATCCGGATTCTGTTGCTGGCCCACCCAACCCTGTTGATTTCCTGGGTGATTTTCCGCGGCAATCCATTCGATTTCCAGGCACTCCCCCGACTGGGCTATACGGCGTATGAATTGACCGTGGCTGCGGTGTTGTATTATCTGATCCGGGACTCCTCCCCGCTGGTGCGACACGCCTTCTGGGAGAGTACCGATCCGACAAGCGGCATAGAGCACGCTGCCAAAAGAGGTGTGCTGGCCGATCATTGGCGCCTGATCAGCCGTTTGTTGTTGCTTGGCATTCTTGCCGTGGTTGGCATCGATGCCATGGGCTATCGTTTTGGTGCGGCCACCATCACCCGCAACGGCCTGTTGACCATGGTGACTCTGTTCGTGCTGATCGGCGCCTATCGATTGTCGTTGTCGGTGGCAGCCCGGCTGGGACGGGAACGCTATTGGGTGGTTTCCGTGGCTCCGGGCGAGGAAGACCAGGACCATCAGGGACGATCCATGTTGAGCATACACAAGTTTCTGCGACTGGTCTTCATTGTGGGCGGCGGACTGATGCTGGCCTCTTATTGGGGCGTCAACCGTCAGACCCTGGACGCCTTGAATGAACTGACCCTCTTCACCGCCACCCTTGCCGACGGAGGGGTGGATGTGATCAGCGTGGCGGACATGCTGCGTTTTATCGTGACCTTGTTGTTCTCCATTTGGCTGGTGCATCATCTGCCGGGCATCTTCGAATTGCTGCTGTTTTCGCGCCTGCGGGTCGATCAGGGGGTGCGGTATGCCATTTTGACCATGAGCCGCTATACCGTGGTCCTGATCGGACTGCCTGCGGCACTGTCGGCCCTGCATGTGGATGTGGGCAAAATCGCCTGGCTGGCTGCGGCCATCAGCGTGGGCATTGGTTTCGGCCTTCAGGAGATTGTGGCCAATTTCGTCAGCGGAATCATCCTTTTGTTGGAACGTCCCGTGCGGGTCGGAGATCGCATCTCCGTGGGCACGGTGATGGGCGAGGTGCGGCGCATCAACATTCGCGCCACCCGGGTGCTGAATCAGGACTTGCAGGAGATTCTGATTCCCAATCGGGATCTGATCACCAAGGAAGTGATCAACTGGACCTTGAGTTCAAGAGAAGTGCGCTTGATGATTCCTATCGGAGTGGCCTATGGATCGGATGTCGAGCAGGTGCGCGGGTTGTTGCTGGAAGTGGCAGCCAAAGATCCCCTGGTTCTGCGCAATCCGCCACCCCGGGTCCTGTTCATGAATCACGGTGTCAACGCCTTGGAATTCCAGTTGCGGGTTTATTATGAAGACCCGGACATCCGCGCCACACTGGTGGACCGGCTCAATACGGCCATCAACCGCAGTTTCCGTATCCACAACATTGAAATCCCCTTCCCCCAGCAGGAATTGCATGTCAAGATGGTTGAAAAAAAAGAGGAAAGCTGAAAGACACGCCGGAAAGAGTCTTCCTGGTGCAAAGTCTGCCGATAGCATTGAAAAAAAAGAAGGGGTCTGGGGGATTCTTTCCCCAGGGTTTTGACTTTAAACAAAAATATTTTAGAAATTTTTTATTTAAAGTCAAAACCCTGAGGGAAGAATCCCCCAGACCCCTTCTTTTCTTTCAATGGGTTCTCTCAGTGTGGGGACGATTCACAGCCGCAAATCGCTCTCCTGGGGAGGGAAGAGGTATTTCAGGTCATACAGCAAATGCGACGGCTTGCCGAAACGTCGAATCTGCTCCACGCCCAAATCCCGGAACTGCTGATGGGCCACGGCGAGAATGATGCCGTCATACGCCCCCACTTCGGGTTGATCCACCGGGGTGAGACCGTATTCGTGTTGAGACTCCTCCTTCGAGACCCAAGGATCGAATACGTCCACCTGGCAATGATAGTCCTGCAATTCATGCACGATATCAACAACTCTGGTATTTCTCAAATCCGGGCAATTCTCTTTAAAGGTCAATCCCATCACCAGAATCCGTGCCCCGTGGACCAGGATGCGGTGCTTGGTCATGGCCTTGACCAGTTGCGCCACCACATAGCCACCCATGCCGTCATTCAAGCGGCGCCCGGCGAGAATGATCTCCGGATGATAGCCGATACTCTGGGATTTATGGGTCAGATAATAGGGATCCACGCCGATGCAGTGCCCCCCCACCAGACCAGGCCGAAATGGCAGAAAATTCCATTTGCTGCCTGCGGCCAACAGAACGGCCTCGGTGTCGATCCCCATTTTGTTGAAAATGATCGCCAACTCGTTGATGAGCGCAATGTTGAGATCGCGCTGGGTATTTTCGATCACCTTGGCCGCCTCGGCCACCTGGATCGAGGGAGCTTTGTGGGTGCCCGCCGTGATGATTTCGTTGTAAAGTTCATCCACGAGATCGGCAATGGCCGGTGTGGAACCGGAAGTCACTTTGCGGATCGTGGTGACCCGATGGGCCTTGTCTCCTGGATTGATCCGCTCCGGGGAGTAGCCAACGAAAAAATCCTGATTGAAAATCAAGCCCGAATGACGCTCCAGGATCGGCACGCAATCCTCTTCGGTGCAGCCTGGATAGACGGTGGATTCGTAGATGACCAGATCACCCGGTTTGAGCGCCCGGCCCACGGTTTCGCTCGCCTTGAGCAGCGGGGTGAGATCGGGCCGTTTGTGACGATCGATGGGGGTGGGCACCGTGACAATGAAACAGGTGCAGCCGCGCAGATCCTCGGGTTGGGCAGAAAACTGCAAGTGAACCGCAGACTTAAGTTCTTCGGGTTCGGTCTCCAGGGTGATGTCATGACCGACGCGCAGTTGATCGATGCGTGTCTGGTTGATGTCGAAGCCGAGCACAGGGCGTTTGCTTCCGAACTCCACGGCCAACGGCAGTCCCACATACCCCAAACCGATAATGGCCAGTCTGATTTCCGTTAACGATTTCACGATGGCACCGTCACTCAAATGAGGTCGGCCTGGAACCGGTCAGGCCGGCACGATTCCAGACGATCCAGATCCTGTCCGCAAGCCTGATAGAATTACTTCAAGATTTCGATCATCTGCTGAAACCGTCCGGCCTGAACGCCCTTGCCGATGGACTGGGCCTTGGCCTTGTCTCCGACTTGCAGCGCCGGGAAAATCTCTTTTTCGCGGGTTTCCTTGAAGGAATCCCAAATCGGCTTGAATTTGCTCATTTTCTCCTTGGCCACGTCATCGCTGCCCGCACCCAGGGCGGCGATCCGCTGATCGATGTCGCCATGACTCTTCATGAGGTCCGCGATCAATCCAGCCTGTACGGCCTGATCGGTGCTGTCCACCAAGGCCAGGAGTTTGGCACGGGTGTCCTGCATGACAGCCAGCAGTTCCGGCACCCCACCGGCAGAACTCAAGGCAGGCACGATCAGCAAGGTACAGAGACAGGCAAACATCGCCAAGGCTTTTTTCATGATCTGGAGTCCTTTTTTTTCTCAGCGCGTGTCGAGGAGGATAGAGAGAATCGCCGGATGATGCCATAACCGCCTGTTTCAGCTTGACCTCTTGCCCGGCAAAAGTCAATGTATGAATGCATGAAAGCAAGACCCTGCTCTGCCCTTTCCCCTCTTCGTTCGGAGTATTGCCGCATGTCTTCTGACTGTATTTTCTGCAAAATTGTGAATGGCACCATTCCTGCCCGCAAAATCTATGAAGATGACCAGGTCGTGGCGTTTCATGACATCCACCCCCAGACTCCGGTGCATGCCCTGGTGATCCCGAAGCGCCACATCGTCTGTCTGGATGATCTGCGGGATGAGGATCGGACCATGGCCGGCCATCTGCTGGAACGGGTGGCCCATGTGGCCCGTGAACTGGGCGTGGCCGCAGAAGGGTATCGCACCCTGATCAATACCCGCGAACATGGAGGACAGGAGGTGGATCATCTGCATATCCACATTCTGGGCGGACGGCGGGTCGGCCCGATGGTCTGTCGCTGATCCCCCGCGCACGCGAGGATTTCCGAAAAAAATGTTCCAGCAGGACTTGACAAAACCGGTCCATCGTTGTCAAATAAAATGTTATGCCGAAACACAGAAATGGATGGCACGATGGCCCGGTATCCTGACTCCCTCATTGACCTGATTCGTGAACGTATCGACCTGCTGGAACTGGTGGGCCGTCGGGTCGCCTTGAAAAAACAGGGAACCGCGTGGCTTGGGCTTTGTCCATTCCACAACGAAAAAACGCCTTCGTTTTCGGTTCGTCCCGACAAGGGTTACAAATGTTTCGGCTGCGGCGCAGGCGGGGATGCCTTCAAATTCCTGATGCAAACCAAAGGGATCGGTTTTGCCGAGGCCGTGGAAGAATTGGCCGCCATGAGCGGTGTGCCCCTGCCCCGGGACGCACACGCCGAAGACCCGGAAATGGTCCGCCGCGCCGAACACCGTCGCCAGATTCTGGCCTTGCTGGCCGAGGTGCGGGAGTTCTATCAAAAATCGCTGTCGGCTCCGGGAGGCCAGCGGGCGCGCCACTATCTGACGCAACGCGGCCTGAAACCCGAAACCGTGCAGCAGGAAAAACTGGGCTATGCCCCGGCGGGCTGGAACGCCCTGCTGGATCGCTTCGGCGGAGGCGAGGCCGCCGTGGAACTGCTGGAAGCCGCAGGACTGGTGACGCGCAAGGCGGCGGGAGAACGCCCCTATGACCGCTTCCGGGATCGGATCGTCTTTCCCATTCACGACCTGAAAGGCCACTGCGTGGGATTCGGCGGGCGCCTGATGGGACCGGGAGAACCGAAATATCTGAACTCCCCGGAGACCGACGTCTTTCAGAAGGGCAAACTCCTCTACGGCCTGGAAACGGCCCGCGAGGCGATCCGCAAGGAAGGATCGGTCCTGGTGGTCGAAGGCTACATGGACCGGTTGTCCCTGGTCGATCAGGGGGTGCTGCCGGTGGTGGCGACCCTGGGTACGGCCATGACTCCCGACCATTTGCGTCTGTTGTGGCAACAAACCCGCAAGATCCATTTTTGTTTCGATGGCGATGCCGCGGGCGAAAAAGCGGCCTGGAAGGCGCTGGAAATGTTTTTTGATGGCCTGGAATCCGACCATCATGCGGCGTTTCTTTTTCTGCCGCCGGGCGAGGATCCGGATCAGGTGGTCAGACGTGAAGGCGCCGCCGGGTTTGCCCGACGGATCTCAGGCGGCATCGCGCCGATCGATTTTCTGATCCGGCGACTGGGCGAAGGGCTGAACGGCACCGAACCCGAAGGCCGGGCCGCCCTGATGCATCGCGCCAAACCCCTGCTGGCCAAGGTGAAGGATCCGCTGTTGCGGGAACTTTACCTGCAAACGCTGGGTCAACGCTTGCAGATTCCGCATGCCTTCGCGCCGGTGTCGCCACGGGTGGATGATCCAGCCCCCTACGTCGCACCGCGACCGACGCGCCGCAGCCAGCCGTTGCGGCCTGTGGTCGCGGGTCGCACCCTGGCGGCTGCGCAGAGGAATCACGAACAGGCGCTCCTGGCCCTGATCCTGCGTCATCCCCGCCTGATGCGGGAACGTGAGGAAGAATTGAGCCGTTTGCCGTTGGAAAACGCTCAACTTTCCGCGCTGCTGACCGAACTGATCGAAAGAGCACGCGCCAGCGATGATCCGATCGGTCATGGGACGACGGAATGGTTCTCCAGCCCGGAACTGACACGCTGCGCGCAAGAAGTTCTGGCAGCGGAAGAGGTCTCGCCCGAACTGGTCGATCAGGAGTTCGCAGGGTGTCTGATCAGCGTGCATGTCAAAAGCTTGCGCCGGGAACGGATGCAACTGATGCGCCGGATTGATCTGGAAGGGGATGGGGATCATGCCCTGACCATTCGTTGCCGCGCTCTGAAGCTGGAAGAACAACGCGTGCTGGGACAAAAGATCATCCGGGATGAGGGGCGGTGAACAGGGGATGAAGTGGCATCACAACATGAACTATCGGGAAATGGATGAGCACCATGGGTGATGATCCCAAACTGGGTCAAATGAAACTCCTGATCGAACGCGGCAAGGAGCGTGGCTTTTTGACCTACGACGAAGTCAACGACATCCTGCCCCACAACGTGAATGTTGCGGATCAGATCGAGGATGTGGTGACCGTGCTGGATGACCTGGGCATTCATCTGGTCGAAGAGCCGGAGGTGGTCTCTTCCATCAAGTCCATTCCTTTGGGCGACGTGGACGTGGATGTCGAGATGGATGTCGATCTCGGCGACGTGGACGTGGATGACCCGGATGATGGCGATGATCTGTTCGGCAAACGGGGCGGATCCGAAGGCGGCATCGAAGACATCGATCTCGGCAAGACCGATGACCCGGTGCGCATGTATCTGCGCGAAATGGGATCGGTGGATCTGCTGACCCGCGAAGGGGAGATCATGATCGCCCAGCGGATCGAGGCCGGGCGCAACGAGGTGATTTCCGCCATTTGCGATTCGCCGGTCACCTTCCAGGAGATCATTCAACTGGCGGACAAACTGCGCAATGGCCAGGTGAGTCTGCGGGACATTCTCGACATTCCGGCCCCGGCCCATGAACTGGGCGAGGACGAAGAGGTTGACGAGGCCGACGAGGACGAAGAGAGCGACGAGGATGACCTGGACGAAAAGTCCGGCGACCTCGACGAGGACGAAGATCCGGGCGATCTGGACGGCAACGAAGGTCTGCTGGCCATGAAGAAATCCTCGGAAGAGGAGAATCAACGCATTCAGGAACTGCTGGAACAGACCCAGGCGGTCTTTGATGCGATTGCGGCGGATAATGTGGCGTTGAATGAAATCCGCATCGAACAGGAAAAATGTCGTCTCGCCGGGGATGCCGCCGGAGTCAAGCGGTTGCGGCGGCGCTATCGGGATCGGCGCGAACGGATCGTCAAGGCGGTGGTATCGGTCAAATTCTCCTTCAAGCAGATCGACCGCATGGTGCGTATTCTCAAAAAATACGTGGAGCGGGTGCGGGAAGTCGAGATGGAGATCCTGAAAATCTCCGAAATCGCCGGTGTCCCCAAAAAGACCTTCCTCAAGGAGTACCAGGGCAGTGACGGACGCAAATCCTGGGTCGATAAATTCTCCGGTCACTCGTCCCCTTCGTGGCAGCGTTTCTATGAGCATCGCGAAGAACTCTATGCCTTGCGTGATCGCATCACCGAAATCGAGGCCGAGGCTGGCCAGACGGTCACGGATCTGAAAAACACCAACAAAAAGATCATGACCGGCGAACGCAAGGCGAGTTGGGCCAAGAAGGAGATGGTCGAGGCCAATCTGCGTCTGGTGATCTCGATTGCCAAGAAATACACCAACCGGGGGTTGCAGTTTCTGGATCTGATCCAGGAGGGCAACATCGGATTGATGAAAGCGGTGGACAAATTCGAATGGCGGCGGGGTTATAAATTCTCCACCTACGCCACCTGGTGGATCCGGCAGGCGATCACCCGTTCGATTGCCGATCAGGCGCGCACCATTCGCATTCCGGTGCACATGATCGAGACCATCAACAAGCTGGTGCGCACCAGCCGTCAGATGGTGCAGGAGATGGGCCGCGAGCCGACCCCGGAAGAGATTGCCGAGCGCATGGAGATGTCTCTGGACAAGGTGCGCAAGGTGCTCAAGATCGCCAAGGAGCCGATCTCCCTGGAGACCCCGGTGGGCGACGAGGAGGATTCCCATCTGGGGGATTTCATCGAGGACAAATCCATGTTGTCGCCCTCCGAGCTGGCCATCATGGCCAATCTGCGCGACACCACGGGAAGAGTTCTAAAAACCTTGACAGATCGGGAAGAAAATGTTTTACGTATGCGTTTCGGGATTGGTGTGCATACGGATCATACGCTGGAGGAGGTGGGCAAGCAATTTCACGTCACCCGCGAGCGGATTCGTCAGATCGAAGCCAAAGCCCTGCGCAAACTCCGTCATCCCACCCGCTCGCGCAAGCTGCGCAGCTTTTTGGAGTCGTGATGTGAGTTCGGGCCTATAGCTCAGCGGTCAGAGCCGCCGGCTCATAACCGGTCGGTCCCAGGTTCGAATCCGGGTAGGCCCACCATTTTTTTTCAATAGTTTTGCCTCGTTGCCTGGATCGGGTTTTGGAGTGGCCTGCGTGGTGACGAAAAAGTCCAATGTTTCCAATGGTTACGCGGGACGGTTCGAAAACGCACTTGGTCGAATTTCGGACTTGCGGGAGCCAAAATGGGCGGATATCATTCTCTCTCCGGCCCCATTCTCCAAAACCTGTGGACCCGCTATGGGTGGGTCCGGAAATTACGGACTCACTTAACGGTATGATATTGGGAGAATATCATTGACTCCTGATGCTGGACCATTTCGATGTGAAACTTGGTTGCGGAGAATGGGGGGAGGATTCGAAAGTGGGTCCGGGTTAATGTGAGGTTATTATGCAATTTCGAGAGCTGAAGATTTTTAAAAAGCGTTGCTTTTCAAGTCCGACATCAATCGAAAATCTTGAGTTTACTTGGTTGGCCTGTATTGAAACATGTGTGGCCACCATACTGTACTGGTATTACGCTATCGCTAGTGACAATCACATATACTTATTGATTAGTATTTTTATTGCGCCATTACTGCTGATACGCTCCGATGAATCAGTGGCTTTAGGATTAAGATTATTAGATCGATATTGTTTGCGCAACCATGAGGTCTTATTATCAGACACTCCAATATTAATAGCTGCTATATTTTTTGCATCAATAATTACCGTAGGGTTTTGTAACTACTGGTTATCTGCGAATTATCTAATTAATTTCAAAGGGTGGGTGCTAGATTTTTTGTTAATCGCAGTCGGAATGATTGATGTCTGGATAGGTTTCTCATTAGTGGTTCTGATTTCGGGAGGTGGAATAACCATTGATGCATTGATGGCCGCAGTCATCGGAACTTGTATAGGATCCGCCACATTAATAAGTGCTGACATTGGAATGTGGTTCAAAATGCTTGGAGGATTCGTTCTGGCATCTATATTAACCTTGATTGTTGGAACAAGTCAAGTCGAGGTTATGCTTATTAATTTCAAGAAGGCCATTTCTGAATACCCTTTTATAATTTTTGGGGTGTGTATAATTATTGCCACGGGATCTTGTATTGGTGCAGGCATAGCCGCAGGCGAACATGCATTTGTTTATGCATCGCTTGGATCAATTTTGTCTTTCGTATCAATAATTTTTTTTATAATTGTTATAAATATTGGCTTAGGATTTGGATATATTTTTAGCATATGGATCCCTTCACTTCTTATACGCATTGGAGCTACATGGAGACATCCCATAAAAGGCGTAGTAAATCTATCCACCAATTGGAATCGCACAGTCTGGTGCACTGACTTATTTCAAATACCGGATTTTATCCCTGGTATCAGCAGGTCACATGCGTTGCATTTCTCTAATTTTACAAAATTCTCATATAACGATGGCATATTCGAAGTGCCTTTTATTTTATTAACTTCAATTATTTTTTATGCTCCTGCAATGATTTATCGCTGGAGCCTAAAATCAACTTTTTGGTTTTATTGGCCTCTTGTTTTTTTGTACAAAAAGCCAAATACAGCCTTAACGAGTGGTTTGCAGAGCCCACAACAGATCGTGAACGATTTAGCTGTTGGCATCAAAGAAAAATTTCGGCGCTTTTTGGGGTTGTGCATCTTGATTAGCTTTTTCATTGGTTCTTTTAACTTTTTTGAACTGCATGCTCTTCACTCCCAACACGCCATAGTTACCTTGCTCAAACTTTACATTGTGTTCGACTGGCATAGTTTGGCTTCATGGCATTGGTTAAATTTATTCAATATAATTATTACAATAAAAATCTGGTTCATGGCTGATCAAATGAATCGGTTTATGGATCGAAATCCGATACTGCCCTTAGATATGCTCCTAGAGAAAAAATTCAACACGCTTTTCATGTTTGCGCTAATCCGTAATCTTTACACGATCCTGGGATTGATTTTCGGTTTTGGTTTTGTTTTGCTCTACTGGAACAATATTACCCCTAACCAGATCGCCTCCTGGCCAGGATTGAGTTTTCTCAACGTCTTCTATCCTTCGCACCTGCTGCAAGAGCATCCCCCGCTGGTAATCTGGAAGGGATTGTAAATCCGGTGACACCTTACCGATTTTCATGATGGCCATAAATTGGCCAAATCGATCATTTCGGAATCCCCCATTTCTCCCGTTGCTCCCCCCATTCCATCGGGAACGGGTTCTTCAGCTCCCGCCACGTCAGCACATCCGGTTGCCGCCCGTCCAGGATCGCGACGATGATGTCCGGGGCGAGCAGGGTCAGGCGCAGCACCCTGGCCAGATAGGAGTCGTCGATCTGCTCCTGGGCCGCCAGATCCTTGATGGAGCGGTACTGGCCACTCTCCATCATCCGCAACCACCGGTGCGCCTTGGCCACCAGTTTTCCCAGTGTCTCTTCCCGTGGCGGCGCCTCTTCGGTGCCCTCCGGAGCGATGATCAGCTTGCGCCCGCCGCGCCGCTTCAGTTGCAGCGGGATGGTCACCACGATGATGTTGCCGTCATTGCGCTTTTCGATATTCATGCCGCAGCCTCCTTCTGGTTGCCAATGTCATTGAGTTCCCGAGCCAAAGTGTCGAGACCATCTGCCCGCAGGTGAACCTGCACATCCCCCTTGCTCACCTCCACCGCATCGATGAGCAGGCTGACCAGTCGTTGCTGTTCCACCGGGAACAACTCCTCCCAGACCGGATCGAGTCGCCGCAGAGCAAGGACGATGTCGCGTTCCTGCAGGCCATACTCCTGCTCATTGCCAGCCTGCCAGGTCTTGACCACCATCTCCGGCGACCGCAACATGGTGCGCACCTGCTGGATCACCACCGCCTCGATTTCACCGGCGGCGACGCTTCGCAGGGTGCAGGCATGGTGGCCGTTCTTGATGGCGGTCTGGCAAAGATAATACCGATACTGCCGACCATCCTTGCTGGTGAAGGAGGGACTCATGGCCCGTCCGCAATTCCGGCACCGGATCAGACCTTTGAGTAGGGCCGGAGGGTGGATCCTGCTCTTTCCCTGGCGGCGGGCGTTGGTCGCCATCTCGGCATGGACCTGATCCCAGAGATCCCGGTCGATGATCGCCGCGTGTTCGCCAGGGAAAACCTCCTCGCCCATGACGATCTCGCCGAGATAGAGCCGGTTGGCCAGCATGCGGTAGAGGTAGCCCTTGTCGAGACGACTGCCGTTCTTGGCGGTGATCCCGGCCTCGGCCAACTCCTGAATCAGCAGGGTGGCGGATCCGCACTCCAGAAATCGCCGAAAGATGTGGCGCACGTTTTCCGCTTCACTGGGCACGATCAGGAGTTTCCGGTTCTGTACCTCGTAGCCCAACGGGATGTGTCCGCCCATCCACATCCCCTTGCGTTTGGAGGCGGCGAACTTGTCCCGGATGCGCTCGGCTGAGATTTCTCTTTCAAATTGCGCAAATGAAAGTAATATGTTGAGCGTCAGGCGCCCCATGGAGGTGGTGGTGTTGAACGACTGGGTGATGCTGGCGAAGGTGACGTTGCGCTTGTCAAACGCCTCCACCAGCTTGCTGAAGTCCAGCAGGGAGCGGGTCAGGCGGTCGATCTTGTAGACGATGACCACATGGATCTTGCCCGCCTCGATGTCCGCCAGCAGGCGTCTCAAGGCGGGCCGCTCCAGGTTGCCGCCGGAGAAGCCGCCATCGTCGTAGCGGTCGGGCAGGAGGTGCCACCCTTCGGACTTCTGGCTGGCGATGTAGGCCTCGCACGCCTCCCGTTGCGCGTCCAGGGTGTTGAACTCCATCTCCAGCCCCTCGTCGGTGGACTTGCGAGTGTAGATGGCGCAGTTGACTTTTGGCGTTACAAGCTTCTTGATAGTCATTTCTTAATCTCCTGCTTCTTCAAGCCCCAAAACGTCAAGCCATTCCACTTGGTGCCACTGATGAAATTGGCCACCGCCGACAGGCTCCCGAATTTCCGCCCCTGGTATTCAAAGCCGTCCTCCAGCACCGTGCAGCAGCACTCCTGCCCTTTCCACTCCCGGATGAGTCGCGTCCCTGGAAGCAGCCGGTCTCCCTGAGGTTGTTTCGGAATCGGCGGTGTCGCCTCCTCGGTGAGCAACCGCTCCATCCGTTTTTCCGCCTGCTCCGGCAAGCCCCCCAGCGACAACTCTTGGATCCGGTGCGCCAGGCGTTTCACCAGGAACGCCCGGTTGAACGGCGGGGGTTCGGTTTTGGGATGGAGGTCCACCCATTTCTTCTTCAGATCGGCGATCGGCATTTCGGTCAATGCCGCCACCTGTTTGATCACGCTGATATCGTTCATGCCCTTTCCCCTTTGGCGGTTGATTTTTGACCATAAGGGCATTGGTTGGCCGACTTATCCAGTGAATTTTTCTCCTGTTTTTGTTTTTCTTTCAGGCGCTTGATGGCTGTGGCCAGGAGCGTGGCGGCCTCGTCCAGGCGGGCTTCGGCGGTCATGTGGTCGGGGTCATGGGTATGCAGCATGGGGCACCTCGAAGCGGAAAAATGATGATTGCCATACCCCATTACATACGCGCCGCCGCACCAATCTGTCGGGAAATATTTTTTGCTTGTGAAAGGGGCAATGTTTAGAATACAATCCTAATCAATCATAGGATCTATTAGGAGAGTATGAATTCACGGTGGAACCCCAAAAAAAACGACGTGGGCCACTTCCCATGGAAGGTCCGACTCCTGGTCAACAACGCATGTTGGACGCCATCAAGACGTTCATGGCGTCGCATGGCATGGCCCCCACCTTGGTGGAATTGAGCGAGATGCTCGGCATCAAGCCGCCCAGTGTGCATGAACAGGTCAGTGCCATGATTCGGAAAGGCTTGCTGCGCCACTCTCCCCGTAAGGTGCGTTCCCTGGAAGTGGTGGAAAAAACTCTCCGGATCCCTCATTTGGTTGCCGTGCCCGTTTTAGGGGTGGTGACCGCCGGGATACCGATTCTGGCGATGGAAAACAGGATTGGTGAAGTGTTGGTGGAGTCGCATGTGGTCCGTGGTACATGCTTTGCCTTGCAGGTGAAAGGCGACAGCATGGTGGATGCGGATATCTGCGAGGGAGATCTGGTGATCGTCCGACAACAACCGATCGCAGAGAATGGTGAAATCGTTGTGGCGTTGATGGGTGACGAGGCGACGGTCAAGCGATTGTTCATATCTGATACATTGATTGAGTTGCAGGCAGCCAACCCAGCCTATCGTCCCATCAGGATTGAACAGGGGGATGAACTTAGGATTCTGGGGAAGGTTGTGGCCGTTCGCAGCATGTCTCCAACCCCCAACGCTTAAAGGATGATCATCGTGGCAACTTTCAACCCCCGTCGATTTGCGCAACCAGACAGACTCAAAGAAATCGAGTGTTCCAGGCTATCGTTATTTCTTCATCCGTTCCGTGATTACCTGGAAGGTCGGGGGCTGTCCTTCGTCACGAATGGCAGTGGCATCGATTATTCCCGGCTGGCATCCATTCTGATGAACCCGGATGACAAGACGCCGGATGATCTGGTGGACGCCCTTTATTTCGTTCATGAGATGGCAACCCTGGAGGGAATGAATCAGCTTCTGCAGGCCGCGCGGGAAAAGGGGCTGGCTCTGAAACACGATTCCGAAAGCAGTCCTGCCGATATCGTCGTTCAGGTTTGGCTCCAGGACCGGGGTCTCCTGGAAGAGCAACATGCCGAGGCTCTGCTCTCTCGCCCTCGGTCATTTATTTATTTTTCCGGCAAGACCAAAAGCCATAAATTCATCATGCCCACAGAGGAAACGCTGCGGACATTGGAAAAGTCCATGGATGACTGGTTTGCCGACCACCGACGCGGCAGAGGCAGCAAGGTCTTCCTGTTTGATCAGGGAGGCAAGGTCAGCATGCTGATTCGTCATGGTCTGCCCACCAAGCGGGAAGGCTCCATCAAGGAAGGTGGTGAATCGTCTTCCGTACATTACCGCCCGGAGAAGCACGATGTAGTGGTCTATGACCGGAAATTGAACGAATTGGCGATCAACGCCGACACCAAGGGCGAGCGGGAGATGTACGTCGCCAAAATCGGGTGGCATCTGTTTGGAGATGAATTGTTTTTCCCTGGCGAGGAGAAATACACCCTGGATCCCTTGAGAACAGATGGAAAGGCATCAGTCGCCTGTGGTGATGTGGAAGGTCTGGAGTGGATTCGTCTGCGGAGTCTCTCCATTCACCGGGGCGGGAAGTACATTGCCATGCAGGTTTTGAAGGCGACCGATGTTTTTGCCGACATGGATGAGCAGAATTTTGTCATCCACCCCTCGACCCGACTCGTGATGGCGATTTTCGAGGTCAAGTTCACCAACGCGAAGCGCCCCAGATCTGTGACCATTCGTCCCGCCAACCATGCCCAGTACACGCGGGATGAGGACGCGCCTCTGGTCGAGGAGTGGCTGGGACGCCGTGGTTTTCTGATCGGAATTGAGAAGGACGAGGCGAATGAGGACATTGCATCGACTATGGAGCGCTCTGGAACTGCTGCCCGGCCTGTCTTCGGTGTTGGCAGAATGGCGGCAGCTCCTTGGGGTTGAATTCGAGGTTTCACGTCAATTATTACGGCCAACCCGCCATCGGGCCGAGTTCTATCCTTGCCCGAATCCAGGCGGCGAGGGTTGCCCGCGCCGGGTGGTGGACCGTGGTGAACGAGGTCTCGTCGCCGTCTGCGGCGACGCGCAAGGGGGGTGTCGGGATCTCGTCTTGACCCCGAAGGATCTTGTCGTATACGAGCTGGACCGTGGCAGATTGGGGTTGCTCACAGCGGTGGCACTGGGAGCAACCCCGATCACCTGCATCCCGGTAAACCCGTTGCGGGAGACCTTGCGTATCGGGGAATACCACCCCCGGGCGGGCGACCGTTTTCCGCTCTTTCTGACGATCCAACCCAATTCCGCGCAGTTGCGGGAGGTCGCTTTCACCCTGCTCCGGACAGAACCGAAGCCGTTCATTCTCGTGATTCCCACGGATTTGTTCATGACCGCCGATCTGAGACAAATGGCTTCCGAACACAAATCGAGAATCTTGCCCATTGGCGATATCATTGCCGTCGATGCGGAGATGCACAACCTGATTCCAACATCCGGTGCTGCAGAATGTCTGGCAGCATTCCATGCCGAGGTGATGCCCGATTCCGAGGCAAGAAAGCGGTTTCCAACGCCGCCGGATACCCTCTGGAGTCAAATCAAAATCCGGTTTCTCAACCGGGATACGGTCACGATTCAATGCCAGGGAATGGTCAGAACCACCACCTACCATGATGCAGGGATGAGCGATGGCCGTAGCGGTCAGCCCAACAAACAATGGATGCTGCTATACCAGATGGCGGACGACCGGGGGCGGATGGACATTCACAGCCCCCACGTCAGCCAGTTGAACAAAAAGCGCAAAGAAACCCTCTGCAAATCCCTCCATGCGTATTTCGGCATTGCCGACGATCCCATCTTTTGGGACGAAGAATCCTCATCCTATATCACCCGGTTCACCCTTGAACCGGAAGGATAAGCCGGTCAGGGAGCGCATTCTTCTCTCCACGGCTTTCCCATCTCCCTGTTCGTCGTGATGCAGGTCATCGTCGAAGAACTGGGAAAAACCGAAGAGCCTCTGCAATCCTCCGGGACAGGCGATTCTGAGAGAACCTGGCCCTTGCATTTTGTCGGCTCCGACATCCGTATTTCCGCGTAGCTTGTCCCAGTTCGGTGAATTTTCACCAGCCCTCTGTTCGTCTCCGGTCGTACCGCAATCCTCCGACATTTCCTTCGTTTCACGGGTCTCTCGGTGAATTTTCACCGGGAGGCATGAAAAAATCTAAAAAAAATTCTCCAACTCGATCAACATCCAATTGATTGTTAATGCATGTCTTTTTTTTGAAACAGCCTCCATGCGCCGTCTGTTCGGCAGGCCCATAACGAATTTTCGCCAAGCGGGTTACTCGGGCGTTGGCCCGCCACCCACATCAAAGGCGAATCCCATGGAATCTCACAATCGTTATGAAGGCCTCCACGCTTATGCGGTGGGGACAGTCCGTCATCATGCCAAACGGCTTGCCCACAGCCCCGGATTTCTCCCCGATGATCTGGAAGACATCGAGCAGGAGATGATGCTCCACATCTATCGACAACTGCCCCTCCACAATCCAGCCAAGGCGTCCCTGGAAACCTTCATCTCCCGCCTGATCGGCAATTTTGCCATCACCCTTTATCGTCAGACAACGAATCATGGCATCGACAACTTCCGGATAATCTCCCTCAGCGAGCCAGTCCAGGATCAGGACGGGGGTATGACTGAGCTGATCATGCTCCTTTCTTCCGACAACTCACTGTGGCCGCAGCACGGAGCGGCATGGAACGAAGGCGTCGAATACCGTCTGGATGTTGCCCGTATTCTGAAACGACTTTCTCCATCCATCCGGAATCTTGCTCGCCTGTTCATGATGGGGTCAGTCGCCCCGGTCTCTCGTCGCGGTGGGGTTGGTCGGCAGGCCGTGTACGAGGCCATTTCCAGAATACGCCGCATGCTCGCTCCAGAAGGGGCAAAAAAAAATTCCGACACTTCACCCTCCCGCTGCGTATGTAAGGGGTATGAGGCACAGAAAAGCGCCGCAAGGCGGGTTTCGGCATGCGCAGCATGAACGAGGGGCTTCGAAAATAAATTCCGACACTTCTCCCATCCGCTGCGTATGTAAGAGGTATGAAGATCAAGCCGGGGCTTGGGGACAATACAACACCCTGACGGGAAACACCCCCACCGCAACTCCTTGGGCGGCGCCACCCCCGGCTTTTTTCAGAGTAAATCGGGAGATTTTTACCAAAGGCACCTCCTGCAAAGACATAAAGAACGCATAAGAACTGGAGATATGAGCATGGACACAATTCCTATCGAATTCATCATTGTCTGCA
>JADFWP010000033.1 GCA_015234115.1 Magnetococcales bacterium | reverse complement strand
GGCCGCGATAAAGGGCGGTCATGATCTTTTTGCCCGGCAGATACTTGACGAAATAGACGCCGACGATGGAAGCGCCGATGGAAACACCACCCAGCACCAGAGGATAGACCAGGGCATTGCCGAACGCCGGCAGCACCAGAGCACCCAGCAGCATGGTGGCCACCACGGTCACCACATAGGTCTCGAACAGGTCGGCGGCCATGCCAGCGCAGTCGCCCACGTTGTCGCCCACGTTGTCCGCGATCACGGCCGGGTTGCGCGGGTCATCCTCGGGGATGCCGGCTTCCACCTTGCCCACCAGGTCCGCACCCACGTCCGCACCCTTGGTGAAGATACCACCACCAAGACGGGCGAAGATCGAAATCAGCGAGCCGCCAAAAGCCACACCCACCAGCGGTTTGAGGAGCTGGGACATGTTGCCGCCGCCAGCCACTTTCACCAGGATCAGGAAGAAGATGGCCACACCCAGCAGACCCAGACCCACCACCAGCATGCCGGTGATGGCGCCACCACGGAAGGCCACCTGCAGGGCCGCGTCCAGACCATTCTTGGCCGCTTCAGCCGTGCGCACGTTGGCCTTGACCGAAATGCCCATGCCAATGAAGCCCGACGCTCCGGACAGCACCGCACCGACGACGAACCCAAGGGCCGTGCTCAGATCCAGGAACATGGCCATCAGCATGAACAGCACGCCGCCCACATAGCCGATGGTGGTATATTGACGCTTCATGTAGGCACGAGCGCCCTCTTCCACAGCCCCTGAAATCTCCTGCATCCGTTCCGACCCGGCTGGAAGAGCCAGGATCCACTCCCGGGTCATCCATCCGTACACCACTGCGCCGATTCCGCACAGAATGGCGAAGTACAACGCTCCCATCGACATTTCCATAGCCTCAAACCCCTTACCTGATAAATGGTTTCTTCCCGCCAACGCGGGCTTTCCGATCCTTCTTTCCTTTTTACAACCCAACCACAGAAACGAACCTGGAATGGTTCTTGCTTAACCAATAATGGCACACAAGGCGTCAAAAACCACATCCATATCCTGCATACCATCCACTGCCTTGACTCCGCCTTTGCCGCGATAGAAATCGAGCACCGGAGCGGTTTGGGCATGATAGACCGTCAAGCGGTTGCGCACCGTCTCTTCGGTGTCGTCCGCACGGGTGACCAGATCGCCGCCGCACTTGTCGCAAACGTTCTCCTGGGCAGGCGCTTTGTGCTGAATGTGGTAACCTTCGCCACACTTGCCGCAGGTGCGACGACCCGTGATCCGGGAGACCAGGGCTTCGTCATCGGCCGTGATGTCGATCACCTGATCGATCTTCAGACCGCGCTCCACCAGCATGGAATCCAGGGACTGGGCCTGACCCACCGTTCTCGGGAAGCCATCCAGAATGAAACCCTTGGCGCAATCGGCTTCGCCAATGCGATCCCCGATGATGCCAACCACGATGGCATCGGTCACCAGCCCGCCGCTCTCCATGGCAGCCTTGGCCTGCAAGCCCACCGGGGTTCCGGCCTTGACCGCCGCACGCAGCATGTCACCGGTCGAAAGTTGCGGAATGGCGTATTTGTCGGCAATGCGCCGGGCCTGGGTACCCTTTCCTGCACCGGGCGGACCCATGAAAATCAGGTTCATGCGTAACTCCTTATATTAGGTGATGATGATTTTGCCACAACCGTTCAACAAATACTAAAACGTCGTAGATTAATCGATCAACCGTTGAATGTCAAAAAATTTTTAAACGCCAGTCGATTCACGCGCATGGACAGATAGTTGCGACAGAATTGTCGGATCCACACCATCCGGCAAAGGCTTGATTCCCGCCATCCAATCCAGCAGATCCGCATCCGCGTGATCCAACAACCCGATCCAGACCTGGCACTGAACCTCGTCGAGTATCGTCAATTCATTGACCAAAAAACGATGCAGTATGCGCTCCATCTCGGCCATGGAACGACGACTGGCCAGATGAACCAGCCGACGCTGGAGAGCCGTGCGTGGAACCGGAATCTCCGGCAACGGGCCATTCATGCTCATTCACCATCAAACATGGGAAGTTCCTGCACCCAGTCGCGCCCCGGAATCGCCTCCCCGCCCCAGGGCGGCTTGCCGTAATACAGGGCATTGTCCGTGCAGACGTGACGATACACGGCATGATGAAAATTCGCTTTGCGAAAATCCACCCCCCGCAGATCACATGAGATAAATCGGGTTCCTGCCAACGAGGACTCGCGCATCTGGGCCAACGAAAGATCCGCTCCGGTAAAATCGGCCTGATCGAGAGTGGTGTCCAGAAACTGGGCCTTGATCAGTTTGGCGTGACAAAAGGGAGTCTCCGACATTTTGCTCAGAAAAAAAGAGGCCTCGCCCGCTTCGACCCGCTCAAAGGTGCATTGGGTCATGTCAACCCGCTGAAACAGTGCGCCCTCAAGCCGGGCACCCCGAAAATCCACCCGGGTCAGACGACTCTCCACCACATGAACCGCGCTCAGATCACAACCATCCAGATGGATATCGCACCATACCCCGCCCGACAGATTGGCCCCGGCGAGATTCATGCCCGACAAGTCCACCCCCTCCACATGAATGAAGGTCATGTCCGCATCGACAAGCGATCCATCACGACTTGCAAACGCATCCAGCAAAGCCTGTTTATCGGTAAAATGTCGCATGACCGGATCAACTGAAACGAAACAAGAAAAGGAACGAAAGCAGAAGGATTCACTCTAGCACACGTCGCCGAATGGCTCCAAGTGGAAATCCTCCGGCCATCGGCCGGATCCGGCCTTCCTCTCTCCCGAGATCCGACGAGAGAAGAAGGCCGTTTCACATGCAACCGGTCAATCAGGGACGGAACAGATTGATGATCTTGTTCTTGTCATATCCCTCGTGACCGCCCACCAGCTTGACAATGGAAGCAAGACGCTCATCCAGGGTCTCCCGCTCCACCTGATAAAGCAGACCCATGGGACGATGGCCCTCACCGTCGCCACGCGCCAGTTCCATGGCCGCACCCAGATCCGAAGTATCGTGCCCCTCGGGAATTTCACGCATCAGATCACGATAATACTGAATGGTGTCGATGCGATTGTAGGTGACGCACTGGGAATAGATGTTCACATAGGAGAATCCTTTGTGCGCCATCGCCCCCTTGATCAGATCCGCGCACACCTTGGGCTTGCCGGCAAAAGCCTGCGCCACATAGGTGGCCCCATAGGTCAGCATGTACAGCAGCGGATTCATCGGATCGTCCGGCCCGCCATAGGGGGTGGTATAGGCTTTCAATTCGCGCCGCGAAGTGGGCGAATACTGCCCCTTGGTCAAACCGTAGATGCCGTTGTCAAACAGGATGTAGGTCATGTTGACGTTGCGGCGCGCCATGTGGGGCATGTGCCCCCCCCCGATGGCAAAACCGTCGCCATCGCCGCCGGTGATGCAGACCAGCTGATCGGGACGGGCCAGTTGCACCCCGGTCGCCACCGGTCCGGCGCGTCCGTGCAGGGTGTGCATCTTGTAGGACTGCATGAAATAGGGAGTCCGCGACGAACAACCGATCCCCGAGACATTGACCAGATTGGTGGGATCCACACCCAACTCGGACAAGGCCCGCATGATGCCGTTCAGAATGCCATGATGACCGCAGCCCGGACACCAGACCACATTCACGTCCGACTTGTAATCCTTGGGCGCCATTTCCTTCTTGTGCAACGCGGCGACAGACATCACAGCACCTCCTTGACTTTATTCACGATCATCGAGGGGTTGAACGGCAACCCGCCGCAGATGGTGTAGGGAATGGGACGAATCGACGTTTCCGCGCGGATGAAATGGGAAAGCTGCCCCTGATAATTGACTTCCGGCACCAGGATCTTCTTGCAGGTGGCGGCAAAGGCTTCGTACTGGGCCACAGGCATGGGCCACATCAACTTGGGATAGAACCCCTTGGCCTTGATCCCCTCGGCGCGCAAGCGCTCAACCGCCTCGCGCACCACACCAATGGTGCTGCCCCAGGTGATGATGCCGATTTCGGCCTCGCCTTCGCCATCCACTTCCACCGGCTTGTAGGTATCGACCAGACCCGCGATCTTGCCAAAACGCTTGCCCTGCATGGCCTCGTGGTTGGCCGGCACCCAGGAGGGCGCACCGCTGGCATTATGTTCCAGACCCGTGGCGATGTGCTCGCCACCGGGCGTCCCCGGATCGGCCATGGGGGAGATCATGTCATCGGTCATGGCATAGCGGAAATACTTGCCCTGCCCGTCCCAACGCTTGCGGTTGACCAGGGTGTAATTCTCCGGCTTGGGCGCCGGAATGGTCTGGGTGGAAAAGGCCAGCGAACCGTCCGACAACAGAATCACCGGGCACTGGAACTGCTCGGCGAAATTCAGGGCATCCACGGTCATGTCCACGCAGTCCTTCACGTCCTCCACCGACAGCACGACCCGAGGCGCATCCCCGTGGGCGCCGTGAATGGCCAGGAACAGATCCGACTGTTCATGCTTGGTGGGCAGACCCGTGGAAGGCCCGCCACGCTGCACATCCACCACCAGAGCCGGGATTTCCCCCATGAAAGCCATGCCCAGCATTTCGCTCATCAACGCCAGTCCCGGACCCGAAGTGGAGGTCATCGACTTCTTGCCCGCATAGGAGGCGCCCAGCACCTGACCGATCGAGGCGATCTCGTCTTCGGCCTGCACCAGCGTGCCCCCGAATTTCGGAATGTGGGTGGCGACGAATTTGGCGATCTCGGTGGCCGGCGTGATCGGATAGGCCGAGAAAAACTCCAACCCACCCAGCACCGCCCCCATGCCCACGGCATCGTTGCCGGAGATGATGATCACATCCTTGGGTTCCACGGCATCGGCCACGCGCCAGGTATCGACCTTTTTCACGCCTGCGCCCAACTCCTTGCCCTTTTCAAAGGCCTTGAGGTTGAAATCAAGCACCTCGTCGCCCTTTTTCTTGAACTTGTTGGTCAGAACCTGTCTCAGGGTCTCTTCGTTGATGTTGAACAACACCGAAAGCACACCCATGGCCACCATGTTCTTTGAACGATAGGAACCAAGATCCTTGGCCGCCTGCGACATGGGAACCGGATAGGCCGTCACCCCTTCCGGGATGGCGTCCGGCTCGAAATCCCCGCCCGGATAGTCATAGACGATGGTGGTTCCGGGAGTCAGCAGATGTTTGTTCAGCTCGTAGGCTTCGCCATTGAAGGCGCAAAAGACATCGAAGGTATCGCCTTGATTATAGACCCGTTCGGAACTGACACGGATTTGATACATGCAATATCCACCCTTGATTTCCGCCGGGAAGGTCTTGAAGGTGTAAACCTCCAGACCCGCACGGGCACACGCTGCGGCAATGAAGTCACCGGTGGAGACGACCCCCTCGCCTCCCTCTCCGGCAACCCGGATGATCAGGTCATTTGCTTTGGACATCGAGCGTTCCTTTCCGTTACTGTAAGTATGGCCGCCCCACCAAGCTGGGGCGGCGGTTGCCCATCCTAACCCTTCATCGACTGTTTGACAACAATCCCCATCTCAGCCGGAGAACGGGCGATATGCACCCCGGCTTTTTCCAAGGCCTCGAACTTTTCTGCGGCGGTCCCCTTGCCACCGGAAATGATCGCGCCGGCATGGCCCATCCGTTTGCCCTTGGGCGCCGTGGCCCCGGCAATGAACGCCGTGACCGGTTTGGTCATGTGCGCCTTGATCCAGGCCGCAGCCTCCTCTTCGGCCGTGCCACCGATCTCGCCGATCATGATCACCGCCTCGGTCTGAGGATCGTCCTGGAACATCGACAGACAGTCGATGAAATTGGTGCCGTTGATCGGATCCCCACCCAGTCCCACACAGGTGCTCTGTCCGAGTCCCACGGCAGTGGTCTGCGCCACGGCTTCGTAGGTCAAGGTGCCGGAACGCGACACCACGCCCACATTGCCCACCTTGTGAATATGACCCGGCATGATGCCGATCTTGCAGGCACCCGGCGTGATGACGCCCGGACAGTTCGGCCCCACCAGACGGGTGACGCGACCGGCCAGGAACCGTTTCACCTTCACCATGTCCAGCACCGGAATCCCCTCGGTGATGCAGACCACCAGTTTCAGCCCGGCATCGGCGGCTTCCAGGATGGCGTCCGCAGCAAAGGGCGGCGGCACAAAGATCACCGAAGCATCGGCGCCGGTCTCCTTGACCGCATCGGCCACGGTGTTGAACACCGGACGATCCAGATGCCGTGTGCCCCCCTTGCCCGGCGTCACCCCGCCGACCAGTTGCGTGCCATAGGCAATGGCCTGCTCGGAATGAAAGGTTCCGTTGGCCCCAGTGAATCCCTGGCAGATCACCCGGGTATTCTTGTCAACCAGAATGCTCATGGAAAACCCTCCCTTCCTTATTGAATGGCCGCAACCACCTTGGTGGCGGCGTCGTCCAGATCGTCGGCGGGAATGATGGCCAATCCCGATTGACGCAAAATCTCCTTGCCCAGATCCACATTGGTTCCGGCGAGCCGGACCACCAAAGGCACCTTGACATCCACCTTGCGCGCGGCAGCGACCACACCATCGGCGATCACGTCACAACGCATGATGCCACCGAAAATGTTGATCAACACCCCCTTGACATTGGGATCCGACAGGATCAACTGCAAAGCCGCCGTCACGGATTCGGTGGTGGCTCCACCGCCCACGTCCAGGAAATTGGCCGGGCTGGAACCTTTCAGCTTGATGATATCCATAGTGGCCATGGCCAGACCCGCGCCATTGACCATGCAGCCAATGGACCCGTCCAGGCTGATGTAGTTGAGTTCGTGCTTGGAAGCCTCGATTTCCAGAGGATTTTCCTCATCCAGATCCCGCAGCGCCAGAATGTCCTTGTGACGATAGAGGGCGTTGCCATCGAAATTCATCTTGGCATCCAGCGCCATCACGTCACCATCTTCGGTGACCACCAGCGGGTTGATCTCGGCCAGCGAGGCATCGGTGGCGACAAAGGCGTTGTACAGGGCGGTCATGAACTGCACCCCCTTGTTGACCTGCGGACCGACCAGCCCCAGACCGAACGCCAGATTGCGCGCCTGATAGCCCTGGAATCCCACTGCCGGATCCACGGCTTCCTTGAGGATTTTTTCCGGAGTGCGGGCGGCGACCTCTTCGATCTCCATGCCTCCCTCGGTGGAGGCCATCATCGTGACCCGACCCGTGGCACGGTCGATCACCATGCCCAGATAGAGTTCACGGGCGATGCGGCATCCCTCTTCCACATAGATGCGCTTCACCTCTTTGCCTGCCGGTCCGGTCTGCTTGGTGACCAGCGTCATGCCGAGCATGCGGGTCGCTTCAGCCTGCACCTCTTCGATGCTCTTGACCACCTTGACCCCACCCCCCTTGCCACGGCCACCGGCATGAATCTGCGCCTTGACCACAAACACGGAGGATCCCAACTCCTTGGCTCCGGCCACCGCCTCGTCTGCCGTGAAGGCGACGTGACCACGCGGCACCTTCACCCCGAAGCCAGCCAGAATTTTCTTTGCCTGATATTCATGAATGTTCATAAGCTCTCACCAGTTTCGCTCCAATGGTCAAAGTCGAGACACCTTAGCCTGCGCCGTCATTCAGATGGGACGCACGCTCCCATAGGCTGGCAACAATCGGGGGGAACTGCGCCCCGGTTGCATGCCCGCAGACTCCAATTGCTCCAAATAGGCCTCCAGATGGCCCAGCCCCGGCTCTTGCGCCTGTTTCACCCCTTTGGCGAATGCGACCGCGCTGGCCCCGGCGCGACGCCCAAAAACCAGAATTTCCAACAAGGCATTGCCCATCAGGCGATTGCGGCCATGCACCCCGCCGGTCACCTCGCCGGCCGCGAACAATCCCGGCATGTCGGTGCCGCCATTGGGCTGGATCACCACCCCGCCGTTCTGATAATGAAGCGTCGGATAGGCCAGCAGCGGCACCTGACGGATATCCAGCCCCATGCGCAGATATTCCTTGAAACGGCCCGGAAACTCCCGCTCGATGGTGCCCAGACCGTGGATCTGGTCGATCATGGGGATATCCAGCCACACCCCGACCCCGCCGCCGGGCGCCTTTGCCCCGTTGCCGAACTCGGAACACTCCCGGATGATGGCCGCCGTGGTCACGTCGCGCGGCTCCAGACTGAAGACGAATTCGTCGCCATGACGATTGAGCAGTTGCGCCCCCAGGCCACGGAACTTCTCGGTGAGCAACAATCCGTTCAATTTTTCCGGAAAAACCACGCCGGTCGGGTGATACTGGCAATGGTTGAGATCCCGCAGCGGCACCCCGGCCCGATAGGCCAACACCAGACCATCGGCCATGGCCCCGTGATGGTTGGAGGTGGGAAAACCGTTCAGGTGGAGCCGTCCGAATCCTCCCGTGGCCAGCACCACCGCCTTGGCCGCCACGATCAGCGGTTTCCCGCCGGGCAGTTGCTCCAGAATCGCCCCCACGGCCCGACCGTTTTCATCGGTGAGGAGTTCCACAGCCGGGGCAAAAGGAATCACCTGGATCCGATCCAGACACTCCATGCGATCCTTGAGCACCCGCATCATCTCCAGGCCGGTGACATCCCCGGCCGCATGCAGACGCTTGCGCGAGGTTCCCCCCCCATGCCGCACCTTCATGCGACCGGTGGGATATTTGTCGAAGAGCATGCCCAACTCTTCCATCCAGCGCAGCACCCCCGGCCCTTCGGTGACCAATGCCTCGACCAGATCCGGATCGCTGGTGAAATGGCCGCCTCCCATCACATCCAGGTAGTGCTGGGCCGGAGAGTCGCATTCGTGATCCGCCACCTGCATGCCACCTTCGGCCATCACGGTGTTGGAATCACCCAGCCGCAACTTGGTGGCCACCAGCACGCGGGCACCGGCTTCGGCTGCGACAATCGCCGCCGCCGTCCCCGCACCGCCGCCGCCGATCACCAGCACATCGGTGGTCATGCCGGCAGTCAGGCTGCCGGACTCGCGGCAGGCGCCGTACAGATCCATCACCAGCGGCCGTGGCCAGGATTGCAGCAGTTCCACCAGTTCGAACGGCAGGGAAGCCCCTTTGGAAGGCCCGACCTGCAACACCCCGCGTCCGTCGAGACGATGATCGGGATGAAATTCTTCCAGCAACGCCCGCCGGTCCGAAAGGGACAAGGCTTCGACCCCTTCTCCCATGCGCCGCCGCGACAACCGGCTTTCGCGGGTCCGCTGCACCATGCGGGCGGAGTCGCGCAACATTTCGGGAAAGAGATTCAATGGTCCGCTTGACATGGAGCCGACCTACAACAACGTTTGATCTTCGGGCAGCCAGGTGCCCGGCGGTGATTCATCCGGTTCCCGCTCCCGACGCAGATAGAGGGCCTGGAACTCCATGGAATCCAGACGCCGCATCCAACGAAAAACAGACGTATAGCGCCCGGCATCGACCTTTTCGACCATGCGGGTCAGGTGATCCGCACGACTCTCCTGATGAGCGCCAAGCCAGCGTCGGGCTGCCAACGCCGCATTGGGCTGGGAAATGCTCGCCGGACAACGAATCACGCACAACTGGCAGCCGATACAGGTAAAGGATTCCCGCGCCGCCGCCTTGAGATCGCCCCGTTTGATCATGCCCACATAGCCCATGACATCGATATCCATGGGACACATGCGCACGCACTCGCCGCACATCACGCAGTTGTTGACCTCAGGGTAAAGGCGCAACACATGATGGGCCGGAGTTTCATCCTCCGGGAGTTCCAGATGATGCGGAACCTTTTTATGGGGAACATGAGGCAGGGGCAGGATTTCCATGCCATCCTGCACAGTCTCCTGGCACATCAGCCCGGCAGACATGGTATGGGTTTGCGCCGGAACCCGATAAAGGACCGCGCAGGCCCCACAAATGCCACCCCGGCATCCCACGCCGCGCACCAGACCAACCCCGGCCTCCTCCAGTGCACTCAGGATGGTCTTGCCCGATGGGACTTCGATCCACGTCTCGTCGTAACGGATGGACACCGAAAAAGGAGTATGTGCAGCTTTGTTCAATGATCCGGCCATGACCTGTTCGAGGTTGGCTCTCTTCCATAAACCCAATCAATCGTCCATAATTAAGTAAATTCAACCAAACGGGCCAAGCATGCCATGAACCGCAGCCGGGATCAAGGTGGCCTGGAATTTTTTCCGCATCCGCGCATGAATTCTCCGCATAATGCACAGAAAATTGATGTACTATTCCACACCCGGATTCACCGACAGTGGCAGGCGCCGCATCACGGGTTTCAGGAGGCCGAAAGAAGCCAGCGATTCTGGCCGGGATTCGCGGCAGGGTGAGGTCATGCCGGAGTCTGAGTCTGGAAGAACCGAAAGGCATGATTCCCGGAACGGATCTTTCATCACCAATCCAGCAATTTCTGCAAAATCATCGGCATTATGGGTAATCAGCGGACAGGGAATGCAAAGACGACAGCGAGAGTACCCCAGATTCGGCGTATGAGACAAGACCATAAACGGTTTTCAATGAGACGCGCGACGATCATGCCCTGTCGGACTGTGCCCCCCTCCGCAGCCACGCCATGTTTGTACCCGGTTCATGGTTGCCGTGACAAAAACCGGGTCAAAAGATACATCTGCACCCCCTGCCCAACCCAAATTCAAATCTTCATACAATTTTCCTATGCCATGCAGACTTTATATGCTAACATTGTCACTCGACTTGAATTCCGAAACGAGACAACCAATCATGCTTTATGGTTCGGCAAAGACCGCTAATGAATTTAATTTTTTTCCCAACCCTACCTGAACTCAAGACAAGGAACACAAAAGATGACAGAGAAAACCAACACCGACAAAACTTTCAGCGAACGCATCCAAACCGCCCGTAAATTCGCCGGCCTCACGCAAAAACAGCTCGCAGACCGCGTATCGATCAGCCAAACCGCTGTCCACAAACTGGAATGCGGCAGGTCGCGCTCTTCCAGACGGGCCGTGGCCATTGCGCTTACCTGCGGCGTCGATCCGATCTGGCTCGACACCGGTCGTGGCGAGATGAGCCTGGGCGGACCTCCTGACAACGACAAGAACACCAAAGGCGCAGAAGGCTATCGTACTCCTGTCATCGCCAGAATCCCCCTGATCTCCTGGGAGGAGGCCAAAGCCTATACCCCGGAAACCGCAGAATCCCACCACCCCGAAAACGTGAAATCCTGGATTCCCGTCGCACCGAAAACCAGTACCACCGCCTATGCCCTGCAAGTGTCGGACGACTCCATGGAACCGGAATTCAAGGAAGGGGAAATGATCATTGTCGATCCCACCATGCAAGCCGAACATAACCGCTTCGTCGTTGCCCGGAGCGCCGATGACAGCCGGGTCAGCCTGAAACAGCTGATCGTGCACGGGTCGCGGCAGTACATGAAACCGCTGAACTCCCGCTACCCGCTGATCGAAGTCCAAGGAGAACTCATCATCAGCGGTGTGGTAACGGCCAAATACAAAGACTATTGATACTTCCGCACCTCACTCTCTCCCGTGCTGGTTGCCGCTGCGCGGGAGAGATGAAGTGCCTGAAAAAAGCACCCTCCCCCTCGTCAAGACACATTCAGAACGCCGAACAGGCTCACGGGAAGCATCCCTCCGGAAACGCAATCCCCGCCCCTGAAAAATGCAACGCGAAATCACGGAAACCGCCTCCCGCAACTCCCACCCTTGACAAGAATCTACCAAACATGCCATTACGATTCATGATCAACGATTGCAAACGTTGCCAAATCGATCTGGTTTCTTGCATCACGGGCAACCCGGAGGGCTTCAACCCCCGGCCAACGAAGAACGAGGTCCATCCATCATGTCACGCTTTCCACCGTTTGCGCGCCTTTTACTGGTGATACTGCTTTGCATGGCCAGTGCGCCACCGGGCCTGGCGGCTCTGGAACAACACGAACACAACGGAACCACCCCGCGCAACGAATCGGGACTCTCCCTCGATAACGGCAAACCCTGGCAAACCGATGCGCCATTACGCAAAGGAATGGAGGCAATCCAGCGCGACATCCAGGACGCCCTGCCACGCATCCGCGCCGGTTCCCAAACCCCCCGCCAATATGCCGCCCTCGCCAGGAAAATGCACAACCACGTCCACCACGTCACCAAATATTGCAAATTGCCGCCCAAGGCGGATTCCCAATTGCATCTCGTGCTTGGCGAAGTGCTCCAGGGGGCCGAGGCCATGGAAGCGCAAAACGGTCAATCGTCGGGCGCCGCCATGATTGTCCATGCCTTGGATCTCTACGGTCGCCATTTTGACCATGCGGGCTGGAAACCTCTGGACCATTGACCGTTTTTCTTTAACAATCTATGGCACGCTTCTTGCTTAAAAGCCTCCATTCACGGCAACCCTTCATGGATGGAGCACAATGAATACCTTATTCAACCCGGCATCACCCGGCACCAAACGAGGCTGGATGCCCCTTTTGGCACTGATGCTCGGCCTTCAGGGGTGCGCGAACTTCGATCTGCTCGCCTACAGCCCGGAAAGACTCTACCCCCAGAAAATCAGAACAATAAGAGAAATGACGGTACGCCAGGAAACCACCCTCCCCGTGGATGGCCAGAAGTCCGGCGGCATGGAACCGGCGCGGGATCTCTCCCTGGATAAAATTCCCATGAAAGTCCAACGGGTGGTGGAACGCTATGACGAAGAGGTGCGCTCCCGCCTGATCCGGGATTTCAAGCTGGCCGGACTGCCCTATCCTTCCGCCCGCCTGGCCTTGCTGGCCTTCAAGAAAGAACGTCGCGTGGAATTGTGGGGCGGGGATGCGACTGGCCCGATGAAGCAGATCAAAAGCTATCCCTTCACGGCCTTCAGTGGCGAACTCGGACCCAAACGGCGCCAGGGGGATCGCCAGATTCCGGAAGGGATCTATCGGATCACCTTCCTGAATCCGAACAGCGCCTATCATCTCTCGATGAAACTGGACTACCCCAACGAATTCGACCGCGCCATGGCCGAACTGGACCAGCGGCAACAACTGGGCGGAGACATTTTCATCCATGGCGACAGCTCTTCCATCGGCTGCATCGCCCTGGGCAACCGCTCCATCGAAGAGCTGTTCGTGCTCACCGCCTGGGCCGGCATGGAAAATGTCCAGGTGATCGTCGCCCCTTATGACCTGCGCCGCAATCCGGAGATCAAACCCCTGGACAGCGTTCCCTGGACCCGCGAACTCTACGCCACGATCCAAGGGTCGCTGCTGCCCTTCCAACAATGACGCTCAGCGCAACCGTCGCCCCCCGTCCACCCGTAAAATCTCCCCGGTGACGTAGGGGGCGGTCAGCAGATAACGCAATGCCCCGGTGACCGCCTCCGGTCCGGCCTGCCCGGCCAGCGGAGTGCGCGCCAAAAGCCGGTGATAGGCTGCGATCGCCTCTGCACCGGCCCCATCATCGGGCGGCAGAATCGCGCCCGGCGCAATGGCATTCACCCGGACCGCAGGAGCCAGATCCCGAGCCAGAACCTGGGTCGCCATGATCAGACCGGCCTTGGTCGCGCAATAAACCGCATGGCCTCCCAAAGGCCGCTCACCCCAGATGTCGGCAATATTGACGATCTGCCCGCCGCCATGATCCGCCATGCGCCGCGCGACCCGCAACATCAACCAGATCGGCCCCTGAAGATTGACCCGCACCAGCTCGCTCATCCCCTCCCACGAGCCGCCATCCAGGGCAGTGGGTTGAAACCGCGCGGCATTGTTCACCAACAGGGTGGGAGCGCCACCCAAAGCCTGACAGGCAGCATCCAGCAGCTTCTCCACCCCTTCCGGCTCACGCCAATCCAGCCGGAACGACCGGGCCAGGCCACCGGAATCCACAATGGCGGCCGCCGTTTGATGCGCCGCGTCGGCATCGCGATGATACAGCACCGCCACACCGAACCCTTGACTGGCCAGCTCCCGACAGATCGCCGCCCCCAACCGTCGGCCTCCCCCGGTCACCAGAGCCACCCCCCGCAACGCCCCCGCCGACTCCCGGAGCGCCGGAAACGACCCAGCGGCAACAGGCAGGGAAGGCGACCCCTCTGCCGCCCTCCCTGGCTGGATTGTCATCTCCCATTCCGGATCCGGTGACGGCGTAAACGATACCTGCCGGGAGGCAGCGGGCGGAAGACAGGATGTCTCTCTGCCGCAAGCCTGTCGCAATACCGCCCAGGGAGCGTGCGGCACGGGTCGGCCGAGGCGTTGTTCATGCCAACTGTAAAGCAGCCACACGGGCAAAAGAATGACCAGAAACGGCCACCCCAGCACCAGGGCAAGTGCCAGCCTGAATCCGTTCCAGACGTTTCTCAATCCGGAACGTGACGGGGATGCCTCCGTTTCAGTGGTGCGCATGGCCGAAAACCCGTTGAAGTCTGCATGGAGCGTTCATGTCCGGATCATGACAGGAAACAAAGGGCATCTCAACCCGGAACGCTCCTCTGCCCGGAGGATCCCGGCCATCCGCTCCGCGACCATCACGATGCCGACGCATGCCGGCCCTGGTAGCTCTCAGCCGCTTCCGCAACGCTCCCGGCAGCCAGGATCGCCGCCTCACAGGCATTGCACCAATCCCGATGGGTGGTGATGACCGCACGAATCCGCGCCTCCTCTTCCTCCGGATAGATTCCGCCGATGCCGACATTTCTCTGCACATAATCCGGCACCGCCGCCAGAATGATCGCCTGCGTCTCCTGTTTCAGCATGGCCACCAGTTCGGCCTGAACCTCGGACAGTGGGCGATCCGCCACTGTCTTGGTGATCGTCACGACATCGGAGAGAATCGTGGTGGTTGTGATGACACTCCGGATCCCTGGATCGTGGTCCGGGTCGCCATCTTCATCAATCGGGAGCCACCGGCCCTTGTTCGGGGCAAGCGAGGGCGGGATGTCATCACCAAAATCTCTCTTTTTCAGGACCTCAGAATTGAAAACAAGAGCATATTGCATTTCATACCTCATAGGGGGCCGCCGGTGGAGGGAACGTCGAAGTGTAAAGAGCTTGCCCTTTCATGATCAGAATTTCATCGATATACCCAAGCCATCCATTGGTCTGATCATGAAGGCGACCGACAAAAAATCTTGTCTGGGCGTAGTTGGTTGTGTCGGTATAGGTGGAACCCACCTGCACGCCGTTCACAAACAATCTTGTTGAAGATCCTGATCTTGCCAAAGCAATGTGCTGCCAGGTTCGCGGAAGCATGACACCGGCGGCACTGGTGATTTTGTTGCTGCTTCCCGTATAATAATACAGCACACCAGATGTTCCGGTATAAACCGTCGGGAGATTTCCTGTCGGCGTGGTTCTTCCGTCAAAAATTCCCCTGTCGGATCCGACAGATGCCGCATCATAATAAACCCAACAGGCCAAGGTGAAGTCGCCCGTTCCAAAAGCGAAATCCGCAACATTGGCGGTAGAGAGATTGTCGGATGTGCCATCAAGGTAAGCTGAAGATCCGCCAAACTTCGATTGAGTTGTGGATTGCGTCGCGTTTCCTTGTGCTGTGATCGTGTTGCCGAACAAAGAAGAATCAACGAACGACGTTCCCGCACTATCGCAATGACAAAGGAGTTTGATATTTTTGTTTGGGGAAGTCGCAGGCCCAAACCCCACCAGATTCGTCAATCCGAGCATGGCGTCAGTCCGTTACAGCGCTGGAGTAAGTGACGTTCACGGCGTGAAGCCGGGCATCGATTGCCATGGTGTCATTGGCTGCCGCAACATCCCGATAAACCTGGAATGCCACCCAGTCTCCGACGGATGGCGCATTCCCAATCGTGATTGCCGCGCTGACCGCGCTGTGATAAACTCGGTCGGTTGTCCCTCCTGTATCATCCACGGTGACCGCCGTACCAAAAGCGGTATCAATGGACTCGTTGTCAGACAAGGCCATGGCCTGGAGGCCAAAAGTCACGCCAAAATTGGTGGTGGTGGCCGCATGAGACCAAACAAACTGAGCGGTCACAGTCCCGGCATTCCAACCGGTTGGCATCTTGATGGAAAATTGGGCGTACTCAGTGGCCGTGGCGTCAAAATCCACGGTTTTGATCATCACCTTGTGGGTCGATGTCTCCACGCTTCCAGAACTCGGACCATTGGTGATGCGCGCAATCGTGGCACCTGCGGGAACAGATACTGTATGAACCGACACCCCCCCAAGCTTGCTGTGATCGAGGCCAGCGATTGCTGTGGTAGTCATCGCAGCCATGGTGGTCGATGTCAACGAAGCCATTTGCGTGGTACTCAACGCAGTGTGGGGCAGGGCAGCCCCCAGGGCAGCAACCTGCGTGGTGGTCATGGCCGACAAGGCGGTGGTGGTCAATTGCTGAAAATGCGCGCCGGTCAGCCCGGCCATCTGGGTCGTGGTCAGTGGTCCGCCGTTCCCATCCGCCCCTGCCGGCCCCTGCGGACCAACACTCCCCTGCGGACCTTGAGGCCCTGCGGCTCCTTGAGCACCGATTTGTCCTTGGGGTCCCTGTGGACCGACGGCACCTTGCGGACCAGGCACGCCCTGGGGGCCTTGCAGACCCGTTTCACCCGGCGCGCCCTGGGAACCCGTCAAACCTTGCGGACCTTGTGGGCCTTGCGGGCCTTGCATCCCTGGCGGTCCCTGAATCTCCAGCGCATTCCAGTAATCCGGGGCCGTCGCGGGATGCTGTCCGGTGCCGGCCTGAATGCAAACATAGAGTCTGCCTCCCTCGGACACGGCCTGACCCTCCAAATAGCCGACCGCGCCGCTGTAGACCCCCTGAAACGCGCTTCCCAGATCCAACGAATCCTTGACCAGATTGAATTGACCTGTCATGGGGTTCAACTTGTATTGATACATGGCCGACTCCTCAGTTATGCGTAGTTCAATGTGGCATGGTCATCCCACACCTGATTGAATTGTGCCTCCCCACCGGCAAACAAGGTCGCCGTGGAACCGTCCGCCAGAATGGTGATCCGCTTCACCAGCCAGACCGGCTCCAGAGGATCACTCCCCGGATGGGCAAAGCCCAGATGAATATGCTGGGTGGTGCCATCCTGGATCGTATGGGACCGATTGGTCAGGAGTTCCTGGCCATCCATCGATGTGGCAAATTTGCGACTCTGCAAATCGTTTGCGTTGATCATCGGATTCTCCTGCTTGAAATGAATAATTGGTTGTGCACTTCGATGCGCTTATTATTTATCATCCGCTTTTTGATTAATAAGGAGATGGATTTCAGTATATAAATATTAACAAAATAAACGATGATATGATATAATCTATTTTATCGACCATGCCTCTTTACCGTGTGGCATCCGCATGAATCATGCGGTATAATTATTAATACTCCTGATGCCGGGATGAAGAGAACCCTGTCAATTCACACCAACAATGAGGATGATCACTATGAGTTTTCAATTACCTCCCCTGCCCTATGCCCAGAACGCTCTGGAACCCCATATCTCTTCGGAAACCTTGGACTTCCACTATGGCAAACATCACCAGACCTATGTGACCAACCTGAACAAACTGATCGAAGGCACGGAAAATCAAGGGAAATCACTGGAAGAGATCATCAAGAGTTCCTCCGGTGGACTGTTCAACAATGCCGCCCAGGTCTGGAATCACACCTTCTACTGGCACTGTCTGACTCCGGGTGGCGGCGGTGCGCCGACCGGTGCCCTGGGCGAGGCCATTCAGGCCAAATTCGGTTCGTTCGAGAGTTTCAAGGAGAAATTCACCGCCACTGCCATCGGCACCTTCGGATCCGGTTGGGCCTGGCTGGTCAAGAATGCGGACGGCTCGCTCGATCTGATGAGCACCAGCAATGCCGCCACCCCCATGACCGAAGGAAAAACGGCCCTGCTGACCTGTGATGTGTGGGAGCATGCCTATTACATCGACTTCCGCAATGCACGTCCCAAGTATGTCGAGGCGTTCTGGAATCTGGTCAACTGGGAATTCGTGGCCAGGAATTTCGCTGGATAAAGGATGCTTTCACCCTTTGAAAAAAAGAGGGTCTGGGGGACGAATCCCCCAAACCCCCTCTTTTTCAATCGGGTCGAGCGGGTCGAGGTTCAGAATTTCACGGTCACGCCACCATACACCGTGCGCCCCATGCCCGGAACCGGCGTCCCCCAGGGAATCGCCCCCCCTGACATGGTGGCGCCCTGCCCGACATACGCGCCGCCCAGGGGCGGGTTGTAGAATTGATCCAGGGTGTTTTCCAACCCGACATCCAGACGCACCTGATCCCACTCATAGCTGCTGCGCAGATTGAGCAGACCATACCCACCGGTTGCCACTTCATTTCTGGTTTGCGAGACATCCTCCTTCGCTGCCACCAGTTGCTCTTCGATGGTATTGGTCCATTGTCCCTTGCGTTGCACCAGGGCCAGTTTTCCATTCAGGGGCATGATGTTGTACAGATTATCCCCGGTCGTTTGATTCTCGCCATGGACATAATTCAACGATCCGTTGGCGGTGAAACTCCCGTAATCCTTGCTCTCGGTCAGCAGAACATGACCGGAAAGATCCACGCCATACAACCGGGCCGATTGATTCGCGAACTGCAAATAGACGAAACCGGTCGTCGCCGTCAGACTGGGCACGGCGGCAGCGGAGGTACACACCGCTGTGGGGCATCGCTGGGCGTCGATGTAATCCTGAATGTAGGTGAAATACGGGGTCACCTTCACCCCCCAACGCTCCCTGGCCGCCGCATGCCAATCCAGGGTGGCGCTGATGGTATGGGCCACCTCCGGATCCAGATCGAGATTGCCGATATAATAATTCCCGTCTCCGGCGAAGTTGATCATCTCCATCGCCATGGTATTGGCTGACCAGGCATAACGCTCATAGAGATTGGGAGAACGGCTCTTGCGCGCATATCCCACCTCGATGGAACGGGTCAACTCCGGCGTATACCGCACCAATGCGGTCAGATCGAGATTGGTATCGGTGCGTTCCCGATCCGCCGCATTGAATTTCCCCGGAATGCTCATCGGATTGGCCGGGTCGCCATACATCATGCCCGTGTTGTACCCCTGCACCTCCCCGGTATCCATCCGGACCGCACCGAGCCGCACCCCCAGTTGCGTGACCCACTGCGGATTCCAGTGCGCTTCCCATTCGGCGAAGCCATCCAGGCGATCCCGTTGTCCATTGTTGATGTTCCAAAACGTATTGGGCGCCATGCCGCCCATCATGACGCCGGCAGGCAATACCTCCGGTGACGGCGGCCACCAGTCATCCAGGCGATATCTCTGCACCTCGACACCCACTCTGAGGATATCGCGCTCCGAAAGAATCACGTCCCCTTTGATCAGGGCACCCAGATTCCTGCCCTCCGTATTCATGGGCATGCCGGGTGCCAGCACGGTTGCCGCACTGCCATAAAAGAACTGCTTGTCGTCTCCGAAATCCATTTCATGGCGCGTCAGTTCGTCGTAGATTCTGGCCTCCAGAGCACCCCACCGGTATTTCCCGGTGTAGTGCAGATTGCCCTGAATGCTTTCATTGTTGGTCATATCCATCCGCTGATTCGGAAATCCCTGATAGGGGATCTCCTGCACGCCCAACTTCAACTCGACCTGATGATTCTCATGACGAACCGCCAATCCCAGTTCATGATTGTCCGAATGATACCGGGAGGAACCCACCTCATCCCCCTCCAGCCAACCCCGGTCCGCCGCAGCCGCTCCTGCGGGCTTGAAATCCTTGGCGGCCTGGTAATTCCTGGATTGGGCCGAAGAGCCGCTGTAGTGCAGACTCAGTTTCTCGCTGGCCAGGGTCGCCGCCAGACTGCCGCCCATGGCATCCCCATTGCTGCGATAAAACGCGCTGCCCTGCCCCTTGAACAACGTGCCCGCTCCCGCCTTGGCAAACTCCGGTTGCGGAGAATTGACCAGAATGGTGCCGCCGATGCTGTCACCGCCGACACTGACAGGCGTGATGCCGGCAAAGACCTGCACACTGCCAATATGGTTCGGATCGATGTACGAAAGAGGCGGATTCATGTGATTGGCGCAGGCGGAAATCAGATTCATGCCATCCACCTGGGTGCGCAGACGGTCATCCCCCAACCCGTGTACAACCGGCAGACTGGAGACCCCGCCGGCACCATACAGACTGACTCCGGGCACATCTTTCAGAAGGCTTGCCGCATCACTGGTCGCCGGGCGCATCGGGATCAACCCCGGCGCGTTGAGCATGGTGCCCTGCAACAGATTCTGCCCCTCATCCCGAGGCGCGCTGACCACCACCTCCTGCATGAGACTCCCGGTCCCGCTCCCCTCACCCGCCACCGCCATTCCAGAACAGGCGCTCCACGCGGCCAATGATAAACAACAAACTCTTCTGGTCATGCTTTTCCTCCTCGAAAGTAGTGACTTCAACAACAGATCCCAGGAAAAAAGCAAAATCAGATCCAAGATATTAAACGATATTTTTCAATGCATTAACCTTGAAAGATCCGGACCGGACGTGTGAAAACACACAGTATTTATAGAGTTATCGCACACCCCTCCGGCCCGCGCTCCCAACCACCGCAATCCATGCAGATCAAGAATTGCCTCGCTGATCAGAACGTCGTATAAACAGCAGCATCTGTCTCCATCCGTTTCCTGCAACCTGATCGGGATGACCGCATATGACCACCGAAAACAATACCCTCAACCGTCGGCAACTGCTCACCGCCGGAGGCGCTGCCACCCTGATGGCCACACTCGCCACCGGAAGCTTCGCGGATGAAAAAACCCACGCCGAACATCACCATGCCGCCGCACCCAACGCCGCCATCGTGAAAGCCGCCCTCGACTGCCTGGAAAAAGGCGAAGCCTGCCTGGCCCACTGCCTGACCCTGTTCCAGAGCGGTGACACCTCGCTGGCCGCCTGCGCCGTCAGCGTCTCCGAAATGCTGCCCGTCTCCCGCGCCCTGTTGCAGTTGGCCAGCCTGAACTCCAGACATCTGACCCGCCTGGCCGCAGTCTGCATCGAAGTCTGCCGCGCCTGCGAAACCGAATGCCGCAAACACGCCGAAAAACATGCCGCCTGCCACGCCATGGCCGAATCCTGCGCAGCCTGCGTCAAGGCCTGTCAAACCCTGAACTAGACCATTCATGTCCAATCAAACCGCCATACGGGAACTGCTCCACGCGGTCAGCCGCAAAATCCTGGGTCAGGAGGTGCTGGTCAATCGCCTCCTGATCGCCCTGCTGGCCGATGGCCATCTGCTGGTGGAAGGGGCGCCGGGTCTGGCCAAGACCCGGGCGATCAAAACCCTGGCCCAGCAGGTGGAAGGGGCCTTTCAGCGCATCCAGTTCACCCCGGATCTGCTGCCCGCCGACCTCACCGGCACCGAGATTTTCCGATCCCAGGATGGAACGTTCCAGTTTCAACCCGGACCGCTCTTTCACAACCTGATCCTGGCCGACGAGATCAACCGCGCTCCGGCCAAGGTGCAATCCGCGCTGCTGGAGGCCATGGGGGAGCGTCAGATCACGGTCGGTCCCAAGACCTATCCCCTGCCCGCCCTGTTTCTGGTGATGGCCACGCAAAATCCCATCGAACAGGAGGGAACCCACCCCCTGCCCGAAGCCCAACTGGACCGGTTCCTGATGCTGACCCGCATCGGCTATCCTTCCGCCGGGGTGGAACGGGAGATTCTCCATCTGGTCCGGGAGGAGACCCGACAGGAGGGACGCGGCGACGGGATCCAGCTGGTGAAGAAAATCCCCATCGACACCCTGCTGGCCGCGCGGCGCGAGGTGCTGGAACTGCACATGGCCGACGCGGTGGAAAACTACCTGCTCCATCTGATTCTGGCCACCCGCACCCCGGAAAAATATGGCAGTGAGCTGGCGGGCATGGTCCAATACGGCGCCAGCCCGCGAGCGACCATTGCCCTGGACCGCTGCGCCCGTGCCCATGCGTGGCTGGAAGGACGGGATTTCGTCACCCCCGACGATGTGCGCGCCCTGGCCCCGGACGTGTTGCGTCATCGTCTGCTGCTCACCTTCGAGGCCGAAGCCCATGGCGAAACCCCGGAGCGGTTCATCGACCGCCTGCTCAACCGGGTGCCTGCGCCATGACCCCCCTGCCACCGCTGGCGCTCGACGAACTGCTCGCCCTGCGCCATGCGGCCAAAGGGGTGGTGGCCGCCCCGAAACGGGCCAGAGCACACACGGATGGCGGCTATCGCTCCCCGTTCAAAGGACGGGGCATGGAATTCTCCGAAACCCGCAGCTATCAATCCGGAGACGAAATCCGCCACATGGAGTGGCGGGTCACGGCGCGCACCGGCAAGCCCCATGTCAAGATCTTCCGCGAGGAGCGGGAACGGGCCGTGCTGGTCTGGACCGATTGCCGGGGTCCGATGTTCCACGCCACCCGTGGACGACTCAAGGTGGTCCAGGCCGCCCGCGCCGCCACGCTGGCCGCCTGGAGCGCCATCCAGCGGGGCGACCGGGTGGGTGGACTGATTTTCGCCGATCAGCACCATTGCGAACTGCGCCCGGAACGAGGCGACCGGGCCGTCTTGAACCTGATCCGGGAGTTGCTCCGGTTCACGATTGATCACCCCGTCGTTTCATCATCCGGTTCACAATTGAGCCAACCCCTGATCCGTCTGCGGCGCGTGGTCCTGCCGGGAAGCGCGCTTTTCTTGTTCAGTGATTTCCGGGGACTGGCAGCGACCGATCACACCCATCTGGCCCAACTGGCGCGTCACAACGAACTCACGCTCTTTTTTCTCCACGATCCGCTGGAACAGCACCTTCCCCCGCCTGGCGGACATTATCCTCTGGCCGTGCCGGGTTCGGACACAATCCGCATGCTCAACGTGGATGATCCCAAGGTGCGTCAGGCTTACGCCGCCCGTTTCGCCGCCCGCCACGAGAACCTGCGCACCCTGTGTCGCGCCATCGGTGCCCGGTTGATCTCCTGTTCCACGGACGACGATGCCCCGGCCCTGTTGCGGGCTGGCCCTGGAGCCTTCCCGGCATGAACGCCCCCGCGCCCCCTCTGCCCCTGCGGGACATTCACCTGCCGGATCCAATCTCCTGGTGGCCCCCGGCCTGGGGCTGGTGGGTGGTGATACTGACGCCGCTGCTCGCCATCCTCTTCTGGCTGCTGTGGCGCCACCGGGCCAGACGACACTGGATCCGCACCGCCGCCCTGGCCGAGTTGACCCGCATCACCCAGAATCATGCGCACCATCAGGATGATCAACGACTGGCCACGGAACTCTCGGCCCTGCTGCGCCGCGTCGCTCTGTTGCGCCATCCGGATCAGCCGGTGGCCGGATTGTGCGGCGAGGCATGGTTGAACTTTCTGGACCAGAACCTGCCTGCGCGACCCTTTTCCCAGGGAGCGGGACGGATGTTGATCCTCGCCCCGTTCGCACCTGCGACCCGTTTTCACCCGGATGAGTTGCTCCAGATCTGCCAACAGTGGATCCGCATCCCGCCATCCAGACCTTCAACCCGTTTTCCCAAAGAAGTGGAATCCCCCCATGACTGAATGGTTGCATGCCACGGATCGTCAAGGCCGTTTTGTCAAGACCGCCGAACGGGTCGCGCTGCTCGCGGAGATCCGCGACCACTCCCGTCGTCATGGCGATGCCCCGCTGGCCGTGCCTGTGGTGCATATCATCCTGCTGACCAGTGCCGGTCTCATTCGTCTGGTGCAGCGCGGCGACAAGCCGGAAAACCCTTTCATGTGGGACAAGGCGGTGGGAGGACATGTGGTCACGGAAAATACCGCCTTGACCCGCGCGGATTTCGATGACAATGCCCGCAAGGAGATGGCCGAAGAGATTGGCGTCACCGAGGTGGTGATCGCTGCCGATGGCCTGGAATACCACCGATTGATCCAATCCGGAGTGCATGACCTGCAACGCTGCGCCATCATCCGCATGATCGATCACGATCCCTGGCAAGGCTCGCTGAGCCGGGTGCGCGACGGCGAACCCTGGCTGAAACGCCACAATGTGGTGGTCTACGCCGGGATGTTCGATGGTCCATTTCGTTTCATGGATGGCGAGGCCCTGGATCATCGGCTGATCAGCCGGGCGGAAATGATGGATGATCTGCTCGCCAATCCCTGGAATTATGCCGATGGCGCGCGGATCTTCATGCAGAAATACTATCATCTGCTGCGCTGAACCATTGAAAAAAAAGAAGGGGTCTGGGGGATTCATCCCCCAGGGTTTTGACTTTAAACAAATAACTCTCAAAATATTTTATTTTTAAAGTCAAAACCCTGGGGGATAAATCCCCCAGACCCCCTCTTTTCTTTCAATAGTTTCACCCGACCCCGGAAACGGTCATGGTTTCACTGCAACCTTGTAAGGATTTTCACCATGCAGATCAATGAATTGGGCCGAAACATCGGCCAGTGGTTCCAGAAACACAAAGATGAAAATCCCTTTGCTTTCGGTGAAGTCCATCTGATCACCGAAGAAGAAGAGGCCGATATTCTGTTGATCATCGGAAAACCTTTGGAAGAGTGCAAGGATCGTGACAGCCATGCCAAACAGTGGGAAGGGACACTGTACGATGCGCCGGTCACCTGGATCTGGCAGAAACTGGCGGATGAAACCGCAGATGAATGGTTGCGGATCATCTACGAACGCGAAGCCCGCAGCATGAAAGGCCAGATGCTCTCTGCCCTGCTGGAACTGTTCCGCCTGATCGAAGAGAATGGTTATGCGATAGACTGGGAACCGGAAGAAGAGAGCGATGAACCGGTACGAGTCCGCCTGCACATCAATCAGGTCGAAGAAAAAAGCACCTTCGAGACCGAACGTTGGCAGACCCTGTTGACCAGGCACCGGGCCGGGGGTTGATCCAATCAGGAAGAAGAGGCACCGGGCGTTTCCCCGGCCAGCACCGCCCGGACCGCCTCCACCACTTCCCCCACCCGTTCACGATCCATGCGGGTAAAAAAAGCCCCTCCGGGAGCAATGCGGACATTCGGCCCTTCGTTGCAGCGTCCAAAACAGAGCAGACGCTTGACCGGCACCTCCAAAGGGGCCAACTCCCGCTCCAACAGGTTGGCCAATTCAACCCCGCCACCCTGGGCACAGGATGGCGCGGCGCCAACCCGATCCTTGATGCAGACCACGACGCTCGTATTCATCGATCCTCCTTTAACCGCACCAGGATTCCTCTTCGATCGCTTACCGATATCGAGAAATATAAACCATTGAAAGAAAAGAGGGGGTCTGGGGGATTCATCCCCCAGACCCCCTCTTTTCTTTCAATGGTTTGCCAATCAATCATCCACCAGCAGTTGGCGGATAAAGGTGAAAGGCCATCAGATAAACCACCAGACCCGAAATCGACACAAACATCCAAACCGGCCAGGTCAAACGGGCGATGCGACGATGGGGTTCACAAGTCGTACTCACCAGCAACCAGGGCGCGCGCCGCAAGGTGAAGAAAATCAACGGCAATGAGAGCGCCGCCAACCCGACATGAGAGATCAGCAAGGTGAAATAAACCGGTCGGATCCACCCCTCCCCGGCAAATTTCACATTGCCGACAGCCGCGTGATAGGTCAGATAGGAGATCAGAAACACCACCGAAACGCTCAAGGCCGCCGCCATCCGTTTGCGGTGGGTCGCCACATCGCGACGCCGGATCGCCAGAAATCCGCCAAACAGCAAAATCGCGGAAGCCAGATTCAAAACAGCATGAAAATGAGGCAGAATCGGAATCAGTTCCATGCGACCCTCGATGAACCGGTTTGCAAATGAAAATGGATGAACAAGGCCACGGTGAACAGGGCCATGGACCACACCTGATGCGCCCAGGCCAGATGGATCGGCACATGCAGCAAAAGAGTGGCAATGCCCAGCGCTACTTGCAGGATCACGGCCAGCAGCAACAGATGCAATCCCAAACGTACCCGGGAAGGGGGAGCCGCACGGCCCCCGAGCAACCAATAAGCCACAACCGAGAAGAACGTGATGGTGGCCAACAGGCGATGATCCCATTGAATGGCCGCCACATTTTCAAAAAAATTATGCCAAGCCGGTTGCAACTCCCAATAGGCATCCGGAAACCACTGGCCATGCATGAGCGGGAAGGTGTTGTAACCATACCCGGCCTTGGCACCCGCCACGAAACCACCACTCAACACGGTGATGGAGATCAGGGTGACGATTGCCAACGAGGTCGGTCTGAACCAACCCGGCGGATGACCGCTGGCCCGCCCATCGGCACCAACATGCAACTCCAGCGCGGTCCAGAGCATCCAACCATAAACCAGAAACGCCAACCCCAGATGGGCGGTGAGACGATAGGGGCTGACATGGGGGTCAGAGATCAGGCCACTCTTGACCATCAGCCATCCCATCACCCCCTGCATGCTCCCCAACAAAAAAATCAGTCCCAACCGGATCTTGACCGCCCGATCCAGCTTGCCACGCCACAAAAACCAGGCAAACGGCACAAAAAAGACTACACCGGTCATGCGCCCCAGCAGACGATGGAAATACTCCAGCCAAAAAATCCCCTTGAAGCCTTCCAGGTCCATGTCGTTGTTGACATGGTGAAATTCCGGGGTGGCCTGGTATTTGGCGAACAACTCCTGCCAGGCGGTCTGATCCATGGGAGGCAAAACGCCGATCAGCGGTTGCCACTCCACCATGGAGAGTCCGGAACCGGTCAACCGGGTGATCCCGCCCAGTGCCAGCATGGCGTAAACCAGTGCGCAACAGATGTAAAGCCACAAACCTACATGGCGTTGATCCTGCCGAGTCATCCCTTCACCTCTTGAAAAATCTATGGTCCCAGATCACAACGTCCCACCGACCCCTCGCGACATCGTATGCCGGTATACCAATAAGCACCGGATAATTGGGCATTTCCCCATTCAACCCCTTCCAGATTGGCCCCGAACAATACGGCATCACGCAGATTCGCTCCAGCCAGTTGGGCATTTTTCAAAAATGCCCCCTCGAACGTGGCCTGACGCAAATCCGCTCCACGCAGATCCGCCCCTTCCAGGTTGGCCTGGGTCAAATCGGCCCGGCGCAGATCGGCTTCTTTTAAAAGAATACCCGATAAATCGGCAGCGCGCACCTGGGCTTGTTGCCAATTGCCGCCACTGGCGTCGGTTTTACGCATCCGCGCCTTGAACAGACGCGCCGCACTCAAATCTGCCGTGCGCAGATCCGCTCCATCCAGATCGCTCCCCTGCAACATGGCCGATTTCAGAGAGGCCCCATGCAAATCTGCCCCGCGCAAATCACAACGGACACAACGACCGCTCTTGAGCAGGCCCTCCACGGCTGCCGGCTGCTCTCCGGCAAAAAGCAGACAGGGGAAAAGCAACAGCAGCCATGAAAAAAACCTCATCGACACTCCCCCTTGGACTTGGCCGCGCAGATTTTTCCATCGGTCCAAATGGCACCGTCCAGCAGGACATCGGTCAAGACGGCACGCTCCAGATTGGCCCCCTTGAAATTGCTGGAACGCAAATCCGCCCCGGTCAGATTGATCCCTTTGAGAAAGGCGTCGGAGAAATCCGCCTCCACCGCCTTGGCTCCGGCCATGTTGGCCCCGTAAAGATAGGCTTTGGTGAATTTCGCACGGGTCAGATTGCTTTGACGCAGATCGGCCCCGGTCAAATCGGCGCGGCTCAAGTCAGCCTCGATCAACTCGGCCATCTCCAGGTTGGACCAGACCAGACGACCATCGGTGAGTTTCACGCCATTCATCCGGCACTTGAGAAAAAAAGCGCCACTGACATCCACTCCGCTCAGATCGACTCCTTGCCAATCGGTATACTGAAAATCACATTTCTTGCATGCTCTTTCATTTTTCAACCGTGTCACCAGGGCCTCATCGGCAGACCAAGAGAGCGCAGGCAATCCACAGAGCAGCAGCAACAGACCGGCAAGCGTTCTTCCCATAGGGTGAAGACTCCTTTCGATAGAAAACAATTGAAAAAAAAGAGGGGGGTCTGGGGGATTCCTCCCCCAGGGTTTTGACTTTAAACAAAAAATTTTTATAAATATTTTATTTTTAAAGTCAAAACCCTGGAGGACGAATCCCCCAGACCCCCTCTTTTTTTTTCAATAATTTACACAGACTCCGGGAGCGTCAGGGTCTCATCCGGAAACCATTGCAGCGTTTCGCGATAGCGCACCACATCGCCGATCACCACCACAGCCGGAGGTTGCAGATCCAAGGCTGCCACTTCGGTCTCCACCCGTCCCAAGGTGGATACCAATGTCTGTTGCGCCGGAGTCGTGGCCCAACGGATCACCGCCACCGGCGTTTCCGGGGAACGACCGGCTGCAATCAATCGTTCCACCACCACCGGCAGGTTCTGAATGGCCATATACAGCACCAACACCGGAAAAGCCCGCGCCACACACTCCCAATGAATACGCGACGATGCCTCCCCTTCCACAAAAGCCGGATTCTCTGCCGATTCATGACCGGTAAGAAACGCCACATTGGCATTGACATCCCGATGCGTGACCGGAATCCCCGCATAAGCCGGTCCGGCAATCCCCGAGGTGAGACCCGGCACAATGCGAAACGGTATTCCTTCCGCAACCAACCGTTCCGCCTCCTCGCCACCGCGACCAAAAACAAACGGATCCCCTCCCTTCAGACGGACCACGCGCCGTCCTGCCTTGGCAAGCCGCACCAGCGTTTCGCTGATATCCTTCTGACTGGCCGAAGGGCTGCCCCCCCGCTTGCCGGCATGAACCCGTTCGCACGACTCCGGGATCAGATCCAGAATCTCCGGAGAAACCAAAGCGTCATGAACCACCACATCGGCATTGCGCAAAGCCTTCAAGGCGGCGATGGTCAGCAGGTCCGGATCACCCGGACCGGCACCGACGAGCAATACCATGCCCGGCTGAGGAAAAGGGCTGGTCAAATCAATGGACATGTCAGTGGCTGGTCCCTGCCGAGCGGTTGATTTTATTGGAAACATTGTATTTTCCCGAGGGTTTTTTCATGGGAATTCGTTTGACCTCCTCCAGGCTCTTGGCATCATACACCACAAGTGCGCCATCCATCTCCCAGATGCTCAACAGGGCATAGCGGCCATCCTTGGTAAATTCGACATGGCCCGAGGTCTTGCCTGGAACCGGACGCAAGGTTTTGAAAATCTCCAAGGTGGCCTTGTCGATGACATGCACCGCATCCTTGTTGGGACCGGTGAAGACATCCACCCAGGCATAAGGGCTGTTTTCGTGACTGCGCATGAAAAAGCCCGGTCCCAGGGTGGGAATGCGTTTGATGGTTTTCCAGGTCTTCAGATCCACCACCGTCACCTCCCCCTCCTTGACATTGGGAGTGGCCATCACTTCGGTATCCCGGTAGGGCCAGATGATGCCCGAGGAGAGATGTGGCATGCCGGCGATATCGATTTCCGCGACTTTGCGACCCACGGTCAGGTTGACCACCTGTCCGGTGGGACCGGTGCGCGAGGCACCCAGAAGATATTGATATTTCTGGTCAAAAAAGAAATCATCCAGAATCGCCTCCAGTTGGATATGGCGAATGGGAAACGGACCTTTGGCCACCGGCAGTTTTTCGCCGGAAGAGGGCTGAAAATCATGCACGGTCGCGGTATAGATCGGCTGCGCCTTGTCGTTGTAGGGAATTTCCCAAATCTCGGGCAGATCCTTGAGCGCCACGATAAAAGAGTGGCGGGGCGGCGCACTGTAGACCGCACTCGCGCGCGAAGTCTCCCCTTTGGCGTTGACCACCGGGATGGTTTTGACCAGGGAGAGATCCTGGGCATCGAGAATGACCAAACTTCTTGGCAACGTGTTGGCTGCCATGATGAAACGCCCATCCCCGGAGACCGCGACATTGCGGGTGTTGATTCCGACGCGGATTTCGGAGGTCATCTGCAATGAATAGAGGTCAAACCGGCTCACCCAGCCATCGCGGGAGGCCATGTAGGCAAACCGCCCATCCGGGGAGTATTTGATCCCGCCGTGCAGGGCAAAACGGGAGGGAAAACGATGAATCGGCTCCAGCTTGTCGCCATCGAGCACGGTCACATGGTGATCCCCCAACTCGACAACCATGAACAGGTTCATGATATCAGAACCATGGACCGGCTTTGCGGGCAAAGTGTCGTTGGCGTGATGGATCACCTGGCTGGCGCGGATCGCCGCTTCGTTCCAGGCCGGAGCCGGGGTAAGCGGGGTATAGATGAAGCTCACCAGGGATTGAATCTCTTCCGGGGTGAGTTTCTCGGCAAAGGCGGGCATCTGGGTGGCAGGGCGTCCATTGGCGATCACCTCGGCGGCCTCTTTTTTGGGAAAGCGTTCGAGATTTTCCGGAAGCAGGGCCGGACCCATGGCCCCGAGTCGGTCGGGGTGGTGGCATTGGGCGCAATGGTCGCGATAGAGATCATTGGCAAAGGCGGGGGAAGCAAACAACAGCACCGGCAAAAGAAATTTGGCAAGCTTCATGGCAATTCCACCCAAGAGTTGGTCAAACTATTGAAAAAAAAGAGGGGGTCTGGGGGATTCCTCCCCCAGGGTTTTGACTTTAAA
>JADFWP010000032.1 GCA_015234115.1 Magnetococcales bacterium | reverse complement strand
GTGTCAGGCGGGTCCAGGGGCGGGGGTTCCGGCGGCGGCGACAAGGGCGGCTCTGGCGGCTCGAAGGGCGGCGGCTCTGGCGGTGGCGACAGGGGTGGTGCCGGCGGCTCGAAGAGTGGCGGTTCTGGCGGCGGTCACGACCAGGCTGGCGGCGGTGTGGAAACGGGTGCGGTGGTGCTGGAAATCCACTTCGCGCTTCAGGATACGGATGGATCCGAAACCCTCGCCCAGGATGTGGTGCTGACCGATGTGCCGGATGGCGCGACCTTGAGTGTCGGTTCTCCGGGTACGGAACCTGGAACCTGGGTGATCGCCCGGGAGGATCTGGCGGTTACGGATACCAATACCCATGGGCAACCCATTGCCTGGACGATTCCCAACCTGACGATCACCCCGGCAGAGGGAACCCATGCTGATTTTGATGTGGGCATCCGGGTCACGACTCAGGATGGGGATGATGTTCATACGGCATCCGGAGCGATTCGGGTGGATGTCGCCGGGGATGAGATTGTGGTTGCGCAGAGTGGTGGTGGATCCAATGGCGGCAATGCGGGCCACGAGCATGACGACAATGGCCATGGCAACGATCCGGGTGGCGTGGATCCGAGCAATCCTGGCCATTCGTCCGGAGTCGGAGGCGGCTCGAAGGGTGGTAGTGGCAGTGGCGGCGGCAGTGGCGGCTCGAAGGGTGGTAGTGGCAGTGGCGGCTCGAAGGGCGGCAGTGGCGGCTCGAAGGGTGGCGGTTCGGTTGGAGGCGGTGGTGGTGGCAAGGTGCATGATGACAACGGCCACGGCAACGATGCGGACGGCTACGATGAGAGCAATCCCGGTGCTTCACACGGTGTGGCTGGTCACGGGGCTGATCATGGTGCGCATGATGGCGATTACAGCCAGATCCATGGCACCCATGATTATCATGAAGAGGTGAGAAGCTACCAAAACACGACCACCGGTGGCAACAAAGGCGACAATTGGTCGGGTACGAGCGGCAGCGACATGATGGACGGCGCCAAGGGTGATGACAAGCTTGATGGCGGTGCCGGAAACGACAAACTGCTCGGCGGCGAGGGCAAGGATGAACTGACGGGCGGGACTGGCAACGACATCCTGGATGGTGGCGCCGGAAATGACAAACTGACGGGCGGTACGGGTAACGACGTGTTGGATGGTGGTTCCGGCAACGACACCATGGATGGCGGGGATGGCAATGATCTGTTCCTCTTCAGTGCCGATGGCGGACGTGATGCCGCTGATGGTGGCCAGGGGGGCAGTTGGCTGGATACGGTCAATCTGGAGGATGTGGGCGGTGGTCCGACAGCATCCCTGGAGAATACCGGGGATTGGACCTTGCAGACCGATGCCGAATACACCGTCAACAATGATGGCAGCATCGATTTCACCGATGGCGATGCTTCGGGAACCATCACGCTGTACGATGGTTCGGTGATGGAGTTCCACAACATGGAGCGCATCGAGTGGTAACGACTCGGTTGGCTTCCTGAGTGGCTGTAAACCGGAGACCGCCCCCCTTGTGGGGCGGTCTCCTGCGTTTGAGCATCCTGGTCGAACCATTGAAAAAAAAGAGGGGGGCTGGGGGATTCATCCCCCAGGGTTTTGACTTTAAAAAGAAAATATTTCAAAAATTTTTGTTTAAAGTCAAAACCCTGGGGGATGAATCCCCCAGGCCCCCTCTTTTTTTTCAATGATTTTGACATCAGAGGGGGGTGTGATTCAGATGGAATAGTTGATCCGGTCACAGCTTTCGCTCGGCACGCCACCCCGGAAGGCGCGGGTGGTCAACTCTTCGATGGAGACGGTATCCATCATCTGGAGAATTTTCTCCTGGAATTCACCCCACAGGGGACGGATCACCACCTGGCCAATCGGGCCGGTGGCCGTATCGGAGGGCAGGCCCGATTCATCGGCCTCGGCCACATCCATGACCACGCGGGCGATGTCGCCCACCGAGATTTGCGCCCGTTCCCGTCCCAGCAGATAGCCGCCACGCGGTCCGCGCACCCCCTTGAGGATTCCGGCCCGGACCAGCCGTTGCATCACCTGTTCCAGATAGCGTTGCGGCACCCCCTGGCGTTGGGTCACTTCGCGGATCTGTACCGGATCGCCTGTGGAATTGTAGGCGATATCGGTGACGGCCTCGATGGCATAGAGCAGTTTTCTGGAAAATTTCAGCATGGTGTTCTCCCCCCTCGCGTCGCGGCAATGGACCGTTTATCGGTTTGAAGGTGGTGGATGAGCGATGAATTCGGCCACGGTGGTGATGAGTCGTTCGGCCACCTGTTCTTTGGGCAGCAGGGGCCAATCCGCTGTGCGGCCATCCCGTCCGATCAGGGTGACGGCATTGGTATCGGCGCCGAAGCCGCAACCCGGTGCGCTCACATCGTTGATGGCCAGCAGGTCGCACCCTTTGCGGGCCAGTTTTTCCCGACCGCGCACCAGGGCGTTGCCGGTTTCCGCCGCGAACCCGACGATCACCCGTTGTTGGCCGTTGCGCGTGCGGACACCGCTCCAGGCCGAGAGCATGGCCAGGATGTCGGGATTCGGCGTGAGTTCCAGGGTGAGTTCCCGGGCCACGTCTCCTTTTTTGATTTTATCGGTCTGGCGTGTCGCGGGGCGGTAGTCGGCCACGGCGGCGGTGAGGATGGCGGCATCGCAGCCGGGTTGGTCAAGCCAGCAGTTCAAGGTGGCAGCGAGCATGGCGCAGGCCGAGTCCACGGCATGGGTGGTGGCGCCCAGAGGCGGGGGCAGGGCGACCGGACCATGGATCAGTTCCACTTGTGCGCCCGCCCGCAGCGCGGCCAGCGCCACTTCCCAGCCCATTTTGCCGGACGAGTGGTTGGAGATGAACCGGACCGGATCGAGTTCCTCGCGGGTGGGACCGGCGGTGATCAGGATGCGGCGTCCTTGCAGGATTTTTGGGGTCAGGGCGCGGCGTGCGGCTTCCAGGATGGTGGCGGGTTCGGCCATGCGGCCGCTGCCTGTTTCGCCGCAGGCCATGGAACCGGTTTCCGGACCCGTGAAAAGCAGCCCGTCTTCTTGTAGAATGGTCACGTTGCGTCGGGTGGCCGGGTGATCCCACATCGCCGGGTTCATGGCCGGTGCCACCAGTACCGGGCCGTGTCGTGCCAGCAGCAGGGTGGTGAGCAGGTCATCGGCCTGGCCTTGGGCCATGCGGGCGAGCAGGTCGGCTGTGGCCGGGGCGATGATGACCAGATCGGCCTGGCGTGCCAGGCGGATGTGGTCCATGCCATCGGGTTCGAGGGGCGAAAAGAGCGCATCCCGGACCGGGGCGCCGCAGAGTGCCTGGAGCGTGAGCGGGGTGACGAACTGGAGCGCGGCAACGGTTGGCACCGGAATGATCGTGGCGCCTGCTTCGCGCAGGCGACGGATCACTTCCAGGGTTTTGTAGGCCGCGATACCGCCTCCCAGTCCGATGATGATCTGTTTGCCGTGCCAGAAGTTCAAAGCTTTTTTTCCCTTGTTCTGATTGGTAATAAGAAGCAATTATCCACTTTTTGTAGTGTAAGTCAATCCATTTTTACCGATCAGGAGTGGGGAATTCACGCTCATGGGCGAGATTGTGTTTGTCCGTGGGGTCCAGGGGCCAATGGCCTCTGGTGGGGTCCAGGGGCGAAGCCCTTGGGACTTTAATCTTTTGACTTTAAAAAACAAAACACCTGTAAAAATTTTTATTTTTTTAAAGTCAAAACCCTGGGGAATGAATCCCCCAGGCCCCCTCTTTTTTTTCAATAATGGTGGCATTTCAAGGAGGTGCGCATGAGTGGCAGTGGCGGGGAATGGGTCTCGTGGTTGATTTTGATCGGTGGCACGGTGTTGGCACTTTTGGGTGTGATCAAGATCATGGCCAGCGGCGCGCGGTTGCTGATCTGGATGCTGTTGCTGCTGGCGGGAATCGCCGGCATCGCCCATGGACTGGATCGCCATCCGACCGTATTGGAACAGATCGGCCTGCCGGGTGAATGGGCGCAGTCGATCCGCGCACTGCTGGTCCCACGGCGATGAGTCGGGGACGGTCTGAATCGGGGCGCGTGCTGGTGGTCGATGACGACCCGTTGAGCCAACGGTTGACCGAGGTGATGTTGCGCGATCTTGCCGTTCAGGTGGTCAGCGTGGGATCGGGTCAGGAGGCCCTGGAACGATTGCGGCATGACACCTTTGACCTGATTCTGCTCGATGTGCGCATGCCGGTGTTGGATGGTTATGCGACCTGTCGCCAGATTCGGGCCTGGGAGCGGCAGCGGCCATCCGCTCCCCAGGTGCCGGTGATCGCCCTGAGTGGCCATGTGACCCCCGAGGATCGGGAGCGGGCGCGTGCGGCCGGGATGAACGACTCGTTGGAAAAACCGCTGCGCATCAAGAAACTGCACGCCATGGTGCGTCATTGGCTGGTGCCTGGGGAATCCTCCCCGATGGAGCGGGGCATGGACGAAACCGAGCGTCATGTTCCGTTTGACCCTGATGTGCTGGAGCGATTGCGGCGGGAATTGGTCATGGCGCCGGGGGCGTTTGCCAACATCCTGGGCCTGTTCCTGGAGCAGACGCCGCCGACGCTCTCCCGGATGCGTCAGTTCGCCATTGCCGGAGAGCGTGAGGCTTTGGCACGCGCGGCTCATGGCATGAAATCCCAATGCGCGGCCCTGGGCGCCCAGGCCATGCGCGCTCTGTTCGTGCGGCTGGAGCATTGGGAAAGCCCCGTTGACGATCCGGCGGGCATGATCGCCTTGCTGGACGAGGTTGAAGTTCTTTTTCTGCGGTGCGCTCCGCTGCTGGAGCAGGCCAGAAGCCATCCCAAAGCGGTGGTGGTCGGTTTTCCTTCCTGTTCGTCCTGATTCCATCTATTTGAAAAACATGTTGTTTTTTTGAAAATGGGGCGTCTTTTTCCCCTGGCGTCTCCCCTTGTCCGCGTTTTTGTGGGCAGGGCAGGCAAAAAACTTCTCAAGTCGCCTCGCGTAGATCCGATAATTTGATCAACGGCGTTTTTGACCTGAATTGGCCAAGGCCCCGGAAGGCCAGAATCGGTTTCTGGGATGGATGATGAAGAAAAATGAAAAAATCATTCAAGTGGCCGATGCGGGAAAACGATAAATAGAACAGCAGGAAATTTGTTCAAGTTTTTTGACTTGATGATGGACTAAAGGTTTGGGTTGGCGCGCATCCATCCAAATCATCACGAGTCGGTTGGCAACGGCGCCAGACGCCGATGAGAGACAAGAGGGTGAGGGTTAAGCCCCTGAAATGAATAACCCAAAAGCATCGCCAGGGAAGGTCAACGACATGCTCGGCTGAACCATCATCCGAGATATAAACATCTTAATGGAGAATTTATCATGGCTCTCGTCATCAACAGCAGTATCGCTTCCATCAATGCACAACGTCAGCTGGAGAGAAATACCGGTTCGTTGACCCGGACCTTCCAACGGTTGTCTTCCGGCCTGCGGGTCAACAGTGCCAAGGATGACGCGGCCGGTCTGGCGATCGCCACCCGCATGACGGCCCAGATCCGGGGCATGAACATGGTGGCCCGCAACGCCAATGACGGTATTTCCCTGGTGCAGGTGGCGGAAGGCGCTTTGGGTGAAACCACCTCTGCCTTGCAACGGATGCGCGAACTGGCGGTCCAGGCTGCCAATGCCACCAACACTTCCGCCGATCGGGATTCGCTCAACACCGAACTCAAACAGTTGATCTCCGAAGTGGATCGTATTGCCCGCGCCACGCAGTTCAACAACAATCCGCTGTTCGGCGGCAGCACCAATGGTACGGATCTGCCGGCCACGGGTTACTATTCCGGTATTTTCCAGGTTGGTGCCAAGAAGGCTCAGACCCTGGCTGTGACCATCACCCGCGCCACGGTTTCGACTCTGGGCGTGAGCACGGCGACGGCCAACATCTCCACGCAGACCAAGGCCATTTCCACCATTGCCGTGATCGACAGTGCGCTGGATTCGGTTTCGACCATCCGTGCCACTCTGGGTGCGGTGCAGAGCCGTTTCGACAGCATCATCTCCAACATCGAAAACGTTGCGGAGAATACCACGGCGGCCCGTTCCCGTATCCAGGATGCGGACATCGCCTCGGAAACCGCAGATCTCACCAAGTATTCGATTCTGCAACAGGCGGGTGTGGCGATTCTGGCCCAGGCCAATCAACTGCCGTCCATGGCTTTGACCCTGCTCAAATGATTCCGGCGGCTTTCCGCTCTCTTCTTTACAGGAGAGAGCGGAAGGAACAGCTCGATCATTGAAAAAAAAGAGGGGGTCTGGGGGAAGAATCCCCCAGACCCCTTCTTTTTTTTAATTGTTTTACATCCCTGCCTGTTGAATGATCTCCCGCATGGCGCCATGCAGGGAATCGGGTGCGGCCACCACGTTGCCCGAGGTCAGAAACTCCTCTCCGTTGGCAAAATCGCTCACCAGTCCACCCGCCTCGCGCACCAGCAGCACTCCGGCGGCCAGATCCCAGGGCGCCAGTCCGCTCTCCCAGAAGCCGTCATACCGTCCTGCGGCCACATAGGCCAGATCCAAAGCTGCCGAGCCGAGCCGACGCTGATCGGCCACCACGTCAAAAAATGCCCCGAAGGCCTTCAGATAGGCGGGCAGCCGTTCCGGACGCCGATGGGGAAAGCCGGTGGCGAGCAGCGCGCCGTTCAACCCCTGGCCGCGCACCACCCGGATGCGGCGATCGTTCAGATAGGCGCCGCGTCCCCGTTCGGCCACGAACAGTTCATCCCGGATCGGATCATAGACCAGACCGCCGACCAGATTTCCCCCTTCGCTCAGGGCGATGGAGATGGCGAAATGGGGCAGGCCATGGGCAAAATTGAGGGTGCCATCGATGGGGTCAACAATCCAACAGGGGCGATCCGGCGTCAGCATTCCTCCCTTTTCTTCTGCCAGCAGACCGTAGCGGGGATAGGCCTTTTTGAGTTGATGCAAAATCTCCTCTTCCACCATCAGATCCGCACTGGTGACCAGATCGTTCTTCCCTTTGTTTTTTACTTCCAGTTCGTGGCGGCGGTCGAACCACTCTCGCGCCAGGATGCCCGCCTTGCGTGCGGTACGCACGGCGACGTTCATCGGGGGTGATAGCTGCATGACGCTCTCCTCGCGCAAAATGGTGCGGGTCGGTGATCGGATCACCGGTTCGGTTCAAAGGAAAAACAGTACCACGAGCTGCGGGTCAAAGTCACCGGGGGAAACATTTGCCGTATCTTTTCGTCACCCTGGGGGACAAAAAGTGCCAACGTAACCTGGGAACAGGTTGGTCGGGTCGGCCTTCTGTCTGGCTCTCGCTTGCAAATAATCCATTAAAACAATTCATTGTAACGAAAGCTTGAAAAATGCGCCCAGGTGGGTCGGAGCGTTGATGAGTTGGCATGCCATCTGCATTATTCTGGGCAACGGCAAGTTGGCCCCCCCTGAGCGTTTCTGCTCATGGCCCTCGGGATGAGACTGGCCGGATGCCATCAACGTTATTCGTGGAGCGTCTTGAATCATGTCACTCGGCAACCTGTTGAATGTGTCCAAGTTGGGGATCTTCGCCTCCCAGGGGACATTGCAAACGATTTCGCACAACATCAGCAACGCCAACACGCCCGGTTTTTCCCGGCAGTCGGTGGAGCTGGAGTCGATTCCCGGCGGTCAGTCTTTAAGCGGCGGGACCGGTGTGCGGATTGCGGATGTGCGTCGCCAGGTGGATCAACTGGTGGATCGCCGTCTGGAGCTGGGCACCGGCGAGTTGGGCCGTCTTCAGACCCGCGAAAAATATACCAAAATGATCGAGGATGTGTTCAACGACCTGGATGGCAATGGTCTTTCCGAGGGGTTGGACGCTTTTTATGACGCCGCCGACACCCTGGCGGAGAATCCCGGCAATGCCGTGGCCCGCTATCAGGTGGTGGCCAAGGCTGAAGGGGTTTCCAATCAATTCAATCGGATGGCAGAATCGCTGGGCGAGGCCACCATGCCGATCGATCGCGAGATCACGGTGGTGTTGCAGGATGTCAACAATCGCCTGAAAGCGCTGAAAGATATCAACAATCTGATTGTCCGCAACGAAAGCACCACCCCGGCGCTGGACCTGAAGGATCAGCGCCGTCAGATGGTGCAGGAACTGGGTCAGATCATCGACATCCGCACCCTGGAGCTGGACAACGGCGATCTCCAGGTGATGACCTCCAAGGGACAGGAGTTGCTGGCGGATTCGGTCTATTCCGCCGAGCTGGGACGCAGCACTCATATGACGCCGACCGGCTACACGGGCCTCAAGATCGGTGACCGGGAGCTGGACAGCTCCAAGGTTGCCGGCGGACAGCTTGGCGCCCTGCTGGAGATTCGCGACGAGGTGATTCACGGACCGCAAGGCTTTCTCAGCCGTCTGGAGACCTTGGCCGACGAAGTTCGTTTTCAGTTCAACCGGGTCAACTCCCAGTCCGTGGGCAGGAATCTGGTTTCGAGCATGACGGGTGTGGTCTCTCTGGGCAACGACCTGAACACCTCCCTGGCCAATCTGGTGACCGACACCACGTCGGCAGAATATCAGCGCGGCCCGGTGGATGCCAATCGGGTGACGGCCGGTCGGATCGTGTTTGCCACCGGCACCGAAGACGCCCTGCGACCGGTCAGCGTCAACATCACCACGGACATGACGCTCAACCAGGTGCAGCAGGCCATTGACGGACTCCAGGGGGTCAAGGCCGAGATTACCAGCGACAAAAAATTGAAGATCAGCGCCGAGAATTCCGGCAGCGGTCTTGGTGTGGTGGTGGACGAGAGCGGGCTGCTGGCCGCTTTGGGGATCGGCGCCCTGTTCGGCGGCCGGAGCGCGGGGGAGATGTCGGTCAATCCCGAATTGCTGGCGGATCCGGACAAGGTGGGCGTGGGGCGGCTCAATGTCGATGATCCGGCCAATCCGACCACGGTCACCCATGACGATGCCAACAGCCAGGGGGCGTTGGCCCTGGGCAATCTGCGCTCCACCAAGTTCGAACTGTTCGGCAACACGGCCACGTTGACCGGTCACTATGCCGGTCTGGTCGGGGAGTTGGGGTCGATCATCAGTCAGGACAAGGAGTCCCTGACCGCCCAGGAGTCGGCGCAGTCTTTTCTGTCCGATCTGCGCGAGTCGATCTCCGGGGTTTCGTTGGAAGAAGAGTTGACCGATCTGATCCGTTTTCAGCGGGCCTTTCAGGCATCCAGCAAGATGGTCGGCGTGGCCGATGAGCTGATGCAGACCATCATTCAAATGGTTTAGGAGTTTTGACCATGATGCGCGTCACCAACAATCTGCTGTTCAAGTCCGGCTCCATGGCCATGCAGAATCAGCAGCAGGAGATTCTCAAGGTTCAAGAGCAGAGCTTGAGCGGCAACCGGACCAATCGTCCTTCGGATGATCCTTCCGGTGCCTATCGGCACATGATCTTTTCGTCGGATCTCTCCGGGGTGCAGAGCCTGAAGAAAACCACCCAATCCTCTGCCGAACGGTTGACTCTGGCCGACAGCCACATGAGTCAACTCCATGACGCTCTGCTGGATGCCCAGGATCTGGTGTTGCAACTGGGTCAAAGCACGGTGGGGGGCAATCCCTCCACCTTGAAGGCTGCGGCCCAGCAGCCTTTGGCCTGGTATCAGGACATGATCACCACGGCCAACAGCGAGTTGGATGAGGTGCCCCTGTTCGGGGGAGGCAAGGGGCGGGCGCCGTTTGATCCGGCCAACCTCACCACCACGTCGGTGCGGGTCAAGCATGCGGGCAGCGGCAGTCTGGCCGAGGCGGGCAGCGGTTTCGTCGCCTCCGTGACCGATGGGCAGGTGCCGGCCAACATGCCCTTGAGCGTCAAAATCACCTATCTGGATGCCACCAATCAATATCAGGTGGATATCAACGGCGTGCAGCAGGCGCCCGCCGCTCTGAACGACAAGGGCGAGCTGGATCTGGGGCAGGGTGTCAAATTTACCGCGACCGGCACGCCCCAGGTGGGTGATGCCTATTTCTTCGAGGTGATTCCCCAATATCAGGGCGGCAGCGAGGACCGGCCGATCCGGGTGCGTCAGGGTGAGGTGCTTCCGGGCAACGTCACCGGCAGCGAACTGCTGGAAGGCACTGGGGAACATGCGCGTGGCGTCAACCTGCTCGGGGCCATGGCCGCGCTGCGGGGTGCATTATTGCGTGCCGACACGACAGAAGTGGCACTGCAATTGAATCGGGTGCAAGAGGGACGTGCCCAGGTTTCGGATCTTCAGGGAGTCACCGGCATTCGCAACATGCAGGTTCAGGCTGTGACGGCCACGTTGGAGTCGGATGAGGCCTCGTTGACCCAGGTGCGTGCCGACAATGTGGAGGCGGACATGTTCAAGGTTCTGTCCGATCTGGAGCAGGCCTCCCAGGCCATGCAGATCATGACCTCGACGCAACGACAGGTCATGAACACCTCATTAATTGATTTCATTCGATAGGGATTCAGGGAGCGGAGGAAGACGATGGAAATTCACGGAACCCGGTTCGGGGTGTTGGAATTCAAAGAGGAAGAGGTGATCATCCTGAACGAGGGACTGCTCGGCTTCCCGTTGAGCAGGCGGTTTCTCCTCTTCCCGTATGGGCAGGACTCCTCGTTCTTTTGGCTGCAATCGGTGGACGAACCGGAGATCGCGTTCATCGTGATCAATCCGTTCGACTTCTTCTCGGAGATGGAGTTCGTCATCCAGGATGCGGATGCCGAAGCGATTGGTTGTCCGAGTGGCGAAGAGGTGGAAATTTTTTCCCTGGTGACCATTCCGGAGGGGCGGCCCGAGGAGATGCGGACCAATCTGGCCGGTCCGGTGGTGGTCAATACGAGCAATCGCATGGGCCGTCAAATTCTGATCAAGGAGTACTCGCCCCGGCAGCCTTTGATCCCGCAGGATCTTCGGCAGACCTACATGCAGGAGCGCGAGGCCGAGAATCGACGCAACGGCAGGCAGGAGGCGCGGCGGCGTTTCCGTCGGGACAAGATCATCCCGCAAAAGATCGCCGCAGTCGGCTGAGAAAGAAAACTGCCCCGTTCAACATATTATGGAATGACCAGAACTCGAAGGAAACCAAACCATGCCCCTTTATATTCATACCAACGTTGCCTCGCTGAATTCGCAACGCGCTCTGCTTGGCGCCACCGGTGAGTTGAACAAGGTGTTCGCCCGTCTCTCTTCCGGGTTGCGCATCAATACGGCCGGGGACGATGCCGCCGGAATGGCGATTTCCAACCGCATGACCGCCCAGGTGCGTGGTCTGACCCAGGCGGTGCGCAATGCCAACGATGGCATTTCGGTCTCCCAGGTGGCGGAAGGGGCGTTGGCCGAGCACTCCAACATGCTGCAACGGATCAACGAGCTGGCGGTTCAGGCAGCCAATGCCACCAACAGCGACGCGGATCGGGTGAGCCTGCAACAGGAAGTCGGTCAGCTGCTCGGCGAGATGGAGCGGATCGCCCAGCAGACCGAATTCAACAACTGGCCGATGCTCAATGGCGAGACCCAGCCTCTGGTGTTCCAGGTGGGTGCGCGTGAGGATCAGACCATCACCGTGAATCTGGCCGATGCCCGTGCCACCACGCTGTTGGCTCAGCCGCAGTTGGCGGATCCGAATTCGATCCCGAGCACGATCAACCCCAAGATCAAGGGGATGGCGATTCAGGCACCGACCGAGGCGCATGTCGGTTCCAAGCTTTACAGCAGCAAGGTGGCTGGAGTCATCAACGCCGTGGCCAATGCGGACCTTTCCGGGACCGCTCCTGCGACCACCCAGATGGACGATGCCGTGACCAGCATGCTCAGGGCGACCGGGGTGGATGAAGAGAAACTGGCCGATCTGAAAACCAAGGTCGATGCGGCCGCAGGCAGCGCCGATGCCCTGGCGGCGGCGGATACCATCCTGGAGGATCCTGAATTCGCGGATCTGGAGCGGACCGGATTGGCCATGGCGATCGCCACGGCGGGTCAGGTGACCGGGGTCAATGCGGCGACGCTGCCGGATTCCTACAAGAATGTCGTGGATGCCATGGCTGGCGCCACGACCACGACCGGAGGCACGGTTCCGGATCAGACGTTGGCGTTGCGCAGCGCGGTGGTTGCGGCGGGTGTGGACGATCCGCCCCTGGGGAACATTCAGCGGGTGGTGGATGCCTACATCAAGGCCATCAGCGCGGGCAAGGATGTGGAATCCGTGGCGGCTGCGGGCCGTGCGGCGGATGCGGGTGATCCGGAAACCGGAGTCAAGAATCTGACGCTCGATGTGGCCAAGGTGATTGCCGCCGGTGGCATCAAGGCGGCGGATGAGACGGCCACGGCGGCGGATGTGGGGACTGCGGCCGAGAACATGGCCCGGGTGTTGATGTTGCGGGATGAGGCGGTCAATTATGCCTCCGAGAACTTCAAGCCCACGGCGGGTGAGAAGCTGGTGGTGCCGGAGTGGCTGATCAATCCGGCGAACAAGTTCCCGCCGGAGCCGCTGGTGGACATCACCGGCGAGACCGTGCCCGAGGATCCGACGTTGGCCTTCGATTACTACACCAACCGGCTGGATGGGGCCAAGGCGGCGGCGCGCATGCTGGCCGTGATTGGCGGGGCGATTGACCGGGTTTCGTCCACCCGCGCCGAGCTGGGTGCGGTGCAGAATCGTTTCGAGGCCAATATCGCCAATCTTTCCAATGTGGTGGAAAACGTCTCGGCAGCCCGGTCGCGGATCATGGATGCCGACATCGCGGCCGAGACGGCCAATCTGACCAAGCTGTCGATCATGCAGCAGGCCGGAACCGCCATTCTGGCTCAGGCCAATCAGCAACCCCAGTTGGCGTTGCAGTTGTTGCGTTGATGGTTTCTGCCCTGCCTCCTCTCCCTTTGGATGACAAAGGGAGAGGGGTGGGGTGTCAAAGTGTTGGAAAGGTGTCGGAAATTGGATGGCGGGTTGCTTGAGGCAGGTGATTTTTTGACGAATGGATGGCATGACCAGGTGGAACCGGGGCAATTTTTGCCTCTCCTGGTCGGAAGGATGCTGAAAAAGTGGTGTGAGAGCGGATCGATTTTGGCATAAAAACTGCTTTAACCTAGGCAAGTCGGGATTGTCAGCCGTCAGACCGGAAAAAAGTTCACCCTGGGGGGGAATTCTGGTGACGGTATCATGAAAACAGGATGCTTGACGCGGCAAAAGAAGGAGCAAGAATCATGGAAGTCCACGGGACGCGGTTCGGGACCCTGAAATACATGGAGGATGAGTTGATCATTCTCGAACAGGGCATGATGGGATTCCCAAACAGCAAGCAGTATTTGATGTTTCCCTTTTCGGATGATTCGTCTTTCTACTGGTTTCAATCGGTGGATGAGCCGGAAGTGGCCTTCATCGTGATCAATCCGTTCGACTTCTTCACCGAATTGGAGTTTCTGGTCGAAGATGCGGATACCCAAGCCATTGGTCTGGAAACGGGCGAGGATATGGAAGTCTTTTCCCTGTTGACCATTCCGGATGGCAAACCCGAAGAGATGCGCACCAATCTGGCCGGACCGGTGGTCGTGAATGTGCGCAATCGTCGGGGCCGACAGGTGGTGATCAAGGAGTATTCGGCGCGTCAGCCGTTGATCCCGTATGAAATGCGCGGCGCCTACCGGGAACAGACGAGAGGAAAAAGGGCTGTCAGACAAATGGTTGCGGTTTCCTGACCGATACTTGCACGATAGACGAAGGATAAGGCCATGCCACTTTTTATCAATACCAACGTAGCTTCCCTCAATGCCCAGCGGAATCTGGACCGCTCGACCGGCGCTTTGGGACAGACCTTTGCCCGTCTCGCATCGGGTTTGCGGATCAACTCGGCCAAGGATGACGCGGCCGGATTGGCCATCAGCACCCGGATGACCTCGCAGATCCGGGGTCTGAACCAGGCGGTCCGCAATGCCAACGACGGCATCTCCCTGGCCCAGGTGGCCGAGGGCGCGCTGGACGAGTCCACCAATGCGCTGCAACGGATCCGCGAACTGGCGGTGCAGGCGGCCAATGGCACGAATACGAGCAGTGACCGGAATGATCTGCAAAAAGAAGTCAACCAGATGCTCTACGAGATCGAGCGCATCTCGCGGCAGGTGCAGTTCAATCAGAAGTCGGTTCTGGATGGCACCTTCTCGACCACCGGACAGCAGTTCCAGGTGGGGGCCGAGGCGGGGCAGACCATCAACGTCACCATCAAGGCCACGACTCTGGCAGGCCTGTTCGGTGGAAACGTGACCAGCAACACCAGTCTGATCGAGGCTCAGGTCTCGGCGAACAGTGTGGTCGATATCACCACGATTTCGGGTGCCAACAGCGCCCTGGACAAGATCAGCAATGCCCTGGACAGCGTTTCGGATATCCGTTCCAATCTCGGCGCGGTGCAGAGTCGCTTCGAGGCGGTGATCGCCAATATCTCCAATGTGGTGGAAAATCTCTCTGCGGCCCGTTCGCGCATCATGGATGCCGACATCGCCAACGAAACCGCCACCCTGACCCGCAATGCCATCCTGCAACAGGCCGGCACTGCGGTTCTGGCCCAGGCCAATCAGCAGCCGCAACTGGCTTTGCAGTTGCTTGGCAAATAGGTCTGATCCGGGAGCGAAATTTCGCGCAAGCTTTGGACCGGTCCAACCGATAAATTAATGAAAGATCGGTCGGACCGGTTTTTTGGCCAGGAAAGGGGATTGGATGCGATCATCATCGGACGATACCGCTTCCGTGGAAGAGTGGGGCGACGTGACCGAACCGCTCTTCCTGGAGGCTCTGGTGGCTGAGGCCAACCGGATCCTGGCGGTTTTGAACGCCGTGCAGTGCCAGGTGGTGGAGCAGGATGAAAGCGGGGCATGCGTGCTCCGGGTGACCGGGCGGAATGGCGGAGCGCCAATGGGCGTGATCTCCGCAGAGCAATTGCAGGGGATGGCCAACCGGGTTCGGGAGTTGCAGGACGTGTTGCGGGGTGGAATCTGATCCCATCGGGTCACGGATTTTGTCCGCATTCCAGCAGAAGCAGGAGGAGAAGCACATGGCGATCGGTAACGTAACCATCTCGGGCATGGCCAGCGGTCTTCCCGCAGACATGGTGGACCAGTTGGTCAACGCGCAGAAGACCCGTCTCAAAGCCATGGAGCGTGACAAGACCTTTTTCACCAACCAGCAGACTGCGGTCGGTGAACTGGAGACCAAGATCCTTGCTCTGCAAACCAAGGCCAAAGAGTTGCAGGATACCTCGGCCTGGGCACCGCATACGGTCACCTCTTCAAACGAGGATTACGTCACCGCCACCGCCGACAGCACGGCCCAGGCGGGCATTCATACCATTCAGGTGACGCAACTCGCCAAATACGATACCTGGGTCATGGGTACCGGGGACGGTTTCGGCAGCGCCACCACCCTGGGGACGAATCCCAGTTTCACGTTCACCTACAATGGCACCACCTATGACGCCGGTGCCACCTCGACCATGACCCTGGCCGATCTGGCCGATGCGATCAATGCGCTCGATTACGGAACCGAAGATGGGGTGAGCGCCAGCGTGCTCAACACCGGCACCGAGCGTCAGTTGATCCTCACGGCCAAGGACAGTGGTCTGAACGGTGCGGCGGACCGCATTACCGCAGTCAACTTCTCCGATGGTGCGGGGACGTCGTATGCTGCGGGCCAGACCGTTGCTCCCAAGAATGCCTTGCTGACCATCGACGGCATTTCCGTCACGAGCAGCTCCAATCAGGTCGATGATGCCTTGACCGGCGTGACCCTGAATCTCAAGGAGTTGACCGTGGCTGCGGTCAACGTGGGCATCACCAACGACAAAACCGCCCTGAAGACCGTGCTGACCGGTTTCACCGATGCCTACAATGCGGTGGTCGATTACGTCACCCAGCACAAGACCGATACCCTTTCGGGCGAGACCCTGGCGCGTGGTGTGCTGTCGCAGATGCGTAACGTGCTCAATACGGCGACCCAGAATGCGGCGGGCGATCTTTCGCCCTATTCCACTTTGGCCTCGGTGGGACTGCGTACCGATCAGAAGACCGCGCGCATCAGTTTCGACGCCACCTCGCTCGATACGGCCCTGGACAACAATTTCAATTCCATCACCAAACTGTTCACCTCCGAAGATACCACCGGTGCGGGTTTCAACGAAGGGGTGGCCCACCGCATGGCCGACCTGATCGATACCCTGACCACCAGCACCACCGGTGCGTTTGCGGGTCGCAAGGATGGTCTGAAGGCCCGTCTTGACCGGTTGGAGAAGAACATCGAACGGGAAAATGATCGGTTGGACAAGGTGCGCGAAACCTTGACCAAAAAATTCTCCAATCTGGAGCAGATGATCACCCGCATGAACAGCTCCAGCAGTTCGCTGCTCAGTTCCATCCAGAAACTGAACGGTTGATCGTTGGAATCGGCAATCAGGACAGACTTTTCAAGACTTTTGCGCCTGCGGGCGGGTTGGGGAGAAATCAGGAAGTGGAGCTTCAACACATGGAAACATCGGCCATACCTCTGCCGCCGCCTCCGGGCGGCGCGGAGAACATCTCCCAGTTGGATGTGTTGATCCAACTCTATGAAGGAAGCATCCAGTTTCTGGAGCAGGCTGCCAGGGCGTGTGAAGATGGCCGGGTGGCCGAGTTCAAACACTGGATGCAACGCGGACGGCGCATCATCGAGGAGTTCCAGAAAACCCTCGATTTCTCCCAGGGAGGTCAGGTTCCGGCGCAGTTGAACGACCTCTATGGGTTCATGCTCGACAGTCTCACCCAGGCCGGCCTCACCCACGAGGCGGAGTTCATCCATCGGGTGATCGAGCAGTTGCGCACTCTGTTGGATGGCTGGCGGGGCGTTCAGGCTCCGGGTGTCACGGTTTCCATGGACCATTGAGGGTGAAGACCTGCCATGTCTTATGGCTTGCGCAGTTATAAAAGTTCCCGGGCCAATACCGCCTCCCGGGAAGATCTCCTGATTCTCCTCTACGAAGGGGCGATCCGTTTCCTGGAGCGTTCCATCGAAGAGTTGAAAGGCGGCAGCCTGAGCGATCACAAGATGAGTCTGCGCCGCGGCATTGCCATCATCGCCGAGTTGCAGAACACCTTGAATTTCGAAAAGGGCGGCGAGTTGGCCATCCAGCTCTTCGACCTTTATGGCTATATGCTGGACCGGCTCACCCAGGCCAATCTGCGCAAGGATGCCGAATTCATCCGTGAGGTGATTCGTCATCTCAACACCCTGTTGGAAGGGTGGCGCGAGGCGGTGCGTCAAGTCAAAACCGAAGCCATTCCGGCCCTGCCTCCCATGGAGGCTCCGACGCGGCGGCTTGAGGGGTTGGCGTGACCATGAAAAATACCGGTGCCATTGCCGATATCCTCCAGCGGCTCCATGCCCTGTTGGATCAATGCGCGGCGCCGGAGGTGCTTTCCGGTGAAGAACTCGCCGTCTTGATGGGGGAGTGGGATCGGGAGATGATCCGGTTGGAGTCTTTCACCGATCATTTCCCCGATGGGGTGACGCCCGGAGATGGCACCCGTGAGCGCCTGAACCGTCTGGTCAAGCGGATCAATGAGGTGCAGCCGGTGCTGGTGCGCCACAAATCCGAGGTGGCCGATCAGCTTTTCTCCGAGAATCGCCGGGTGCAGGCGCTGCGGCAAGGCTACGGAGCCGTGGTCAACGGTCCAAGTCTCTTCCGTCATCAAGCCTGACCCTCCCGAATCTTCCATAATCATTGAAAAAAAGAAGGGGTCTGGGGGATTCTCCCCCAGGGTTTTGACTTTAAAAGTAAAACATTTTTAAAGATTCTTTGTTTAACGTCAAGATCTCTAAAGATAAAACATTTTTAAAGGTTTTTTGTTTAACGTCAAAACCCTGGGGGAAGAATCCCCCAGACCCCTTCTTTTCTTTCAATGGTTTTCCTCTTGCTGAAAGAGTCATCGCTCGTGTTCGGTTCTTCTGCTCATCCCATGCCGGTGATCCTGCTGACCGATTTCGGTACGGCGGATCCCTATGTCGGACAGGTCAAGGGGGTGTTGACCCGCCTGTTTCCACGGGTCAACATTCTGGACCTGTTCCATGACATTCCGCCATTTGCCATCAAAAGCGGCGCCTGGATGCTGGAACGCTGCCTGCCGCATATGCCCTCTCCAGCCATCTGGCTGTGCGTGGTCGATCCCGGCGTGGGCAGCGGTCGCAGAGGATTGGTGGTGCAATCCGGCGGATCCTTTTTCATCGGGCCGGACAATGGCATTCTCACCCCGATTCTGACCCGTCCGGATGCCCGACTGCTGGCCTTGGATGGCATGGGCGACGAGGAGACCGTCAGCCATACCTTCCATGGGCGCGACCTCTTTGCCCCGGCGGCGGCTCATCTGCTGCAAGGGCGTTCTTCCACCGATCTGGGTACGCCGTTGATCTCTCCGCCGGTGCTGTTGAACGATCCGGGTTGGCGTTCGGCGGGTTACGGGGCGTGGCGCACCGAGGTGGTTTTCCAGGATCGCTATGGCAATCTGGTCACGGCGCTGCCGGGTGACAAACTGCGGGCACGGCCGGTCAAAGGGTGGCTCGATGGCACCTTGTGCGGCACGCTGGTCACGACTTTTTCCAGTGTTCCCGTGGGCGCACCGGCTCTGATCATCGGCGGTTTCGGCACCGTGGAGGTGGTGGTCAATCAGGGCAGCGCGGCGGCCCATTTCTCCCGCACCCTGGGCGCCGAACTGGTGGTGCGCATCGAAGATGACGCGGTGTGACGGCATGGGCAACAGAATGCATGAAGCGCTGATGGCGCTGGCGTTGAGCGGAGCCGATGATCTGGAACCTTACTTCCCCAGAGTGCGGGACCGGGAGGATGTGGCGGTCTTGCGGTGTCGGCGCAGCGGGGCTTTGCTGTTGTCCCGTCAGGATCATCAGCAGGCCAGCTATCACGAAGAGAAGGAAAAGGTCTTGCTCGGGGCGCCGGGGGAACGGGAGCATTATCACGAAAACCTGTTCCGGCAATCCATTGTGGACGATCAACGGCGCGCCCGACGCCACGAATCCCTGATTCTCAACCGGCGCTGGCTGGATGTCGGCACGGGCGGCGGCGGGATTCTGCATCTGCTGGGTCGTCATGCCCGGTGCGCCCATGGGGTGGAACCCAATCGTTATGACCGGGAGCACCTGATTGGCCAGGGGATCACCTGTTTTGAAGCCATCGGGGGGGTGCCGACGGATCCCGGTTACGAGGTGGTCACGCTGTTTCATGTGCTGGAACATGTCCCGGATCCCTTGGGATTCTTGCGGGCCATCCGGGAACGAATGGCGCCGGGCGCCACGTTGCTGGTGGAGGTGCCGCATGCGCGGGATCTGTTGTTGAGTTGGTTTCAGTGCGAGCCGTTCAAGCGGTTCACCTTCTGGAGCGAACATCTGATCCTGCATACCCGTGAGACGCTGAACGGTTTTCTGCGCGCCGCCGGGTTTACGAACATTCTGATCGAGGGGGTACAGCGCTATCCTTTGGCCAATCATTTGCGCTGGCTGGTGGAGGGGTTGCCCGATGGTCATCGTGCCTGGTCGCAGTTGCGGGCCGATGATCTGGATGCGGCTTATGCCAATCTGCTGGCCCGACTGGATGCCACGGATACGTTGACGGCTTACGCTTCGTAACCCATTGAAAAAAAAGAAGGGGTCTGGGGGAGGAATCCCCCAGACCCCTTCTTTTTTTTCAATGGTTGGCGATTCTCTTCAGCGCGTTGGAGAGATTGTCCACATAGCCATACAGCACCGGAATCACCAGGAGCGACAACAGGGTCGAGGCGATCAATCCGCCGATCACCACAATGGCCATGGGCGAACGGAAACTCGATTCGGCCCCCATGCCCAACGCGACCGGCAACATGCCGGCTCCCATGGCAATGGTGGTCATGATGATCGGGCGGACCCGCTTGCGACAGGCATCCAGCAGGGCCTCATGGCGCGTCAATCCCCGTTCGCGTCGCGCCACCACGGCATATTCCACCAACAGAATCGAGTTCTTGGTGACAATCCCCATCAACATCAGAATGCCGATCACCGCAGGCATGGAAAACGAATTGTGGGTGGCCAGCAGCGAAACGAAGGCACCTCCCAACGATAACGGCAATGCGGCCAGAATGGTGATCGGTTGCAGAAAATCGTGGAACAGAAGAACCAGCACGATATAGATGCACATCACGCCGATGGCCATGGCACCGGCGAAACTCCCGAACAATTCTTTCATGCGCTGGGCATCCCCGTCCGGCGGACGCTGCACCCCGAGCGGCAGTTTCTGCAACGCGGGCAGTTGATTGACCTCGGCCAGAACCGAACCGATCACCCGCTGGCCCAACTCGATGTCGATGCTCACCCGCCGCATCCGATCCAAACGGTCGATGCGCGTCGATCCTCCCTGCATCTCCACCGAGGCCACCGCTTCCAATGGAATCATCCCGGTCGGGGTGGCGACCGGCAATTGCCGGATCGCGGCCAGATCCTGCCGCACCCCCTCGGCGAGCCGCACCCGGATCGGAATCTGACGCTCGGGCAGATTGAGCTTGGCCAAAAGCATCTTGAAATCTCCGGCGGTCGCCACCCGCACGGTCTGGGCCAACGCCTCGCTGGTCACCCCGAGATCGGCGGCACGGGCAAAGTCGGGCCGGATCTGCAACTCCGGACGCTCCAGATCGGCATTCGAGCGGATGTTGCCCACCCCTTTCAGAGTGCGCAGTTCCCGTTCCAGATCGTCGATCACCCGATTGAGGGTGGCCGGTTCATTGCCGGCCAGCACCACGGTGAGTTTGACCCCCGGACCGTTGGAACTGATCGCGAATCGCAACCCCGGCAGCTCCCGCAACCGGGTGCGCAACAACTCCTCGACCCCGGATTGTTTCAGGGCGCGCTCGTGACGGTCGGTCAGGTTGACCACCAGCGTTGCCTTGCGGGTGTCGCTGCTGGCCCCGCCTCCCAAGGGTCCGCCTTCGCTGCTGGCCGCAGAACCGACGGCAGCGTAGACATGGGTCACTTCCGGGAAGGTTTTCAAGAGTGCCGTGGCCTGCTGCGCGGCTTGCAGGGTGTCGGTCAGGGCACTGCCGGGGGGAAGCTCCAGAGAGACCATGGTCTGGGAGCGGTCTGCGGCTGGCACGAATCCCGAAGGCAACATCGGCGCCAGAGCCAGGGAGCCGACCAGAAAGAGAATCGCAGCCAGCATGGTGGTTTTCGGGTGGTTGAGACAGCCCGACACCCAGACCAGATAATGTTTTAATAATTTTCCTTCCTGTTCTTCATGGTCGATGGGGCGCAACAGATGGGCGCACATCATCGGCGTCAGCAGCCGCGCCACCACCAGCGAGGCGAGAATCGCCGCCACAGCCGTCATGCCGAAGGGACGGAAAAACTTGCCCGGAATCCCCCCCATGAAGGCGGTGGGCAGAAACACCGCCACCAGAGTCAAGGTGGTGGCGATCACCGCCATGCCGATCTCGTCTGCGGCCTCCATGGCCGCCTCGAAGGGTTTTTTGCCCATCTTGAGATGGCGCACGATGTTTTCCACCTCGACGATGGCGTCATCCACCAAAATGCCCACCACCAGCGCCAGCGCCAGCAGGGTGAGGGTGTCCAGACTGAAATCCGCCAGTCGCATCACCAGAAACGCCGGAATGATCGACAAGGGGAGTGCCGCCGCCGAAATCAACGTGGCCCGTCCATCCCGCAGAAACCACCACACCACGACCACCGCCAGGAACGCCCCTTCGTAGAGCAGTTCCATCGACCCTTTGAAATTGTCCACAGCCAGGTCAAAGGTGTTGTAGGCTTCGCGGATCGTCACCTGGGGGTGATCCTGGGCAAAGTTTTTCACCACGCGGCGCACCTCGGTGGCCACGTTCACTTCGCTCCACCCCTTGGAGCGGGTCAGCTCGAATCCCACCGTCCGTTCGCCATCGAACAGGGCCACACTGGTCGGTTCGGCGATGCCATCAGTCAGGGTGGCGATTTCGGACAACGGTACGAAACGGCCTGACGAGAGGGGGATTTCCAGTTTTTTCAGATCTTCCAGGGATTCGGGAGCGGCCAGGGTGCGGATCGACTGGACCGCGCCGGCAATGTCGCCTCGTCCGCCCGAGGCATCCTTGCGCACCTGACGCAGCGTGCGCGACACCTCCTCAGCCGTGACTCCCAGGGCGCGCATGCGCACCGGATCGAGATTCACCCCGATCTCCCGGTCCACCCCGCCCATGCGGCTGAATTTGCCCACACCCGGCACCGAAAGCAGCACCTTGCCGAGATCATTGTCCACCAGCCAGGAGAGTTCCGTTTCGTCCAGCACGGTCGAGGAGGCGACAAAGGCGATCATGATGCCGCCGGTGGTGGTCCGTTTCGAGACTACGGGCACGGTCAGATCCTGGGGCAGGTCGCTGCGTACCGTATCCACGGCGTTGCGCACCTCGTTGAGCGCGACATCGGCGCTCTTGTCGATCACGAAATCGACCTGGATCGAGACCATCCCTTCGGTCAGGGTGGTGCGGATGTGTTCCAGTCCGGCCAGAGAGGCGACCGCATCTTCGATCTTGCGGGCCACTTCGGTTTCCAGTTGCGCCGGGGCGGCCCCTTCGAGGGTGGCGCTGATCGTGATGGTCGGCACCTCGATATCGGGAAAGTTCTGCACCCCCAATGCCTTGAACGAGGCCAGACCGAGCAGGGTCAACAGGGCAAAGAGCAGAATCGCCGGAACCGGATGACGAATGGAGAGCGAAGAGAAATTCACGGTTTTTGCTCCGCGATCCGCACCCGGTCGCCATCCTTGAGAAAGGATCCGCCCGTGGCCACCACTTGGGCGTTTTTCTCCAGGCCGGTGGTGATCTCCAGACGGTTTTCCTGTTGGCGATCCGTAGTCACCTTGCGGCGCACCACCCGGTCGGATTCCTTGGGCAGTTCAAACAGATAGGTATAGCCGTCGTGAAAGACAAAGGCCGACTGGGGCAGGGTGAGGGCCGGTTCGTCCCCGAGCTGGATCGCGCCGCGTGCGAACATCCCGGCCTTGAGCGTCGAGGGGGTGGGCAGGTCGAAATAGACCAGCCCTTTGCGGGTTTCCGGATTGAGGGTGGGGCCGATGAGGCGTGCGGTGGCTTCCAGGGTGGTGCCATTGGTGGTGGTGAGGATCGCTTTCTGGCCGGGCCGGATGTAAGCGAGTTGGCTGTCGGTCACTTCGGCGCGCCACTCCAGGCGGTTCTGGCGGACCAGGCGGAAGAGTTCGGTTCCGGTCTGGACCACGGCGCCCAGGGTGGCGGTACGGGTGGCGATCACCCCGTCGTCCGCAGCCAGGATGCGGGTTTGGTGCAGGCGGACGGTTTCCTGTTCCAGGGCGGCCTGGGCAGCGGCCACCTCGGCGCTGGCCGCGTCGAAGGAGAGGCGGTATTGGGTGACCTGTTTTTCCGGAAAGGCTCCGGCAGCCTGGACCGATTCCACCCGTTTCCGGTCGGCCTGGGTTTGGGCCAGGGCAGCCTTGGCGCGGGTCAGGTTGGCTTTGGCATGGGCCAGGGTGGTTTGCAGGGTGGCGTCGGAGAGGCGGGCCAGTTCATCTCCTTTTTTCACCACGCTCCCCACATCCACGGGCAGGGCGATGATGGGCAGGCCACCGATTTCGGCAGCCACGATCATCTCCTGCCACGGATGGATGCCGCCGCTGACTTGCAGGGTGCGGGGCCATGGGGAGAGGGTGGGTTGGGTGAGGGTGACCGTCAGAGCCGCCCGCTCTTCGCCACCGGCAGCGTGGGAGGGAAGCGGGCTGGCGACCATCCCGAACAGGAGGAGAGCGAAAAAGGGGCGTAGTCCATTCATGTCAACCGGTTTCCATTTCAAGTGCGGGTGCTTCAATCCAGTCCAATTATTGAAAGAAAAGAGGGGGTCTGGGGGATTCATCCCCCAGGGTTTTGACTTTAAAATAAAAAATTTTTAAATGTTTTGATTTTAAAGTCAAAACCCTGGGGGACGAATCCCCCAGACCCCCTCTTTTCTTTCAATGGTTTGACTGAATGGAGGCTGGTGAATCGTTGACAGAGTGAAAGGGTCTTTATCTATCTTGCGAGAAAGATTTCTGCGTGAATGGTATTGACATTTCATGCGTTGTGCAAGATATTTTTTGCAGGGTTTGATCACGCGGAAATTTCACGCAGCCACGATGGAAGGTCTCTTTGACCATGGAGAATGCGCCAAATATCGATATGGTCTGGTTGCTCGACGTAGAAAATGATGTGAGGATAGCGGGGAAGCGACCATGTGCGCAGTCCTGGCAGATTCAATTCGAGCGAATAGCGTAAAGAACCACTGGTCGGATAATAGCTAATGTGAGCGTAGGCCTGCTCCAGTGCCGAGAGAAATCCGAATGCAGCCTGGATGGCGTTTTGTTGCAGGTAATATTCCATAATCTCTTCGACATCCCGGTTGGCAAGCATGCGCGGGATGAGAGGTTTGGGAATCACAGCCGTGTCCGTTCCTGAATCCGTTGTCGCCATTTTTTAAAATAGTCCGCATCAACGGGTTCCTCTGGAGGCGAGGAGGCGCCATCCAGGAGCAGGTCGCGCAACCGGTTCTGCTCCAGATTCAGGTGAATCTGAAGGTGGAGTGGGGGAGGCGGTGGTTCGGGCATGGGGATATCGATTCTGTTCATCTTGTTATGAAGAATAAATTCTTTGCCTGGGTTTGGCAAGTGTGTCATGGGGGGATTCGTGGATCGTTTCATTCAAACCATCCTGGCAGAGCATCGGGAAAACTGGCCGGAGTTGTTCGATCCGGAGTTGATCCCCTTTTCATTGGCTCTGCATCGCGGTCATGGTCTGTTGTACGGTCGGGCCTGTGCGGTGATGGGGCAATTCGGGTTGAGTCCGGCAGAATTTGATGTGCTGGCCAGTCTGCGCCGCTCCCCGGCACCGCACGAATTGACCCCCTCCCAATTGCAACAGGCGCTGGTGATCACCTCGGGGGGGTTGACCAAGATTCTGCATCAACTCGAACAACGGGGTTTTATTACCCGTTTGACGGTCCATGGGGATCGGCGGATCAAGCCGGTCCGGTTGACCGGACCGGCGTTTTCCTTGATCGAACAGGCTCTGGCCGAGGTGTTGCGTCAGACCGGGGAGCGGGTCCGGAGCGCGTTGACTCCGGAAGAGATTCGGGTCATGACCGGGTTGTTGTTGCGGTTGGCGGAACAGGCTCCGTGAATGCGGATTCCCTGGGTCGCCTGGGGAAGATTTTATGCCAACTCCTCTGCCGCGATCCACCGTCCGGTGGGAATGGTGTTCAGGGTGTGGCGACTTGGGGGCGCGGATTTTTTTTGAACTTTGACCCCGCGCCACACCGTGAAGGCTTCATCGCCATCGATCTCTTCGGCGGCACCGAGTTGTTCCCGCAGCAGCGTCCCGTAATCCAGAAACCGGTTGCCCACCAGCCAGAGGGTGCCTCCGGGTGCCAGGCGTGCTGCGGCTGCGGCGAGAAAGGCCATGGTGGCGTCGTGATCGGTGCGCACCCCCCGATGGAACGGGGGATTGGTGAGGATGGAATCGAACCGTTTCTGGCCCAGTTCCGGGCCAATGCCATCTTCGGTGATCACTTCACAGCGCTCTTGCAGGTTGTTGACTTCAATCGTGCGGCGGGCGCAGTGGGTGGCGGTGATCAGATCATCGCTCAAGGTCACGCGGATCGTGGGAAAGCGGTGGGCCAGGGTGGCGCCGATCACGCCCGAGCCGCATCCCCAGTCCAGCACCCGTTCGCCCGGAGCGGTTTGCAGGGTGTCGAGCAGCAGTTGGGTGGCCGGATCCATGGTGCGCCAGGAGAAGATGCCGGGTTTGACCGCGATGCGCAGGCCGTTCTGGTTCCAGTAGGCAAAGCCATCGGCTTCGGGTTTGAAAGGAGCGGTGCGGCTCTTGTCCGGCAGGGTTTGGCTGGTGGGCAAAAGGGTATGCAGACGCAGATGGCCCTTGCACAAGGCGGTTTCGGTCTCGGTGTAGCGTTTGGAAAGCGAACGAATGCCCGATTCCCGTTCGCCGAAGAGCCAGAGTTTGCCTTCCGGGGGCAGGGCGGCCAGGGCGTTGGCAATGGCCAGACGGGCCGCTTCCCGTCCCTGGGGCAGTTCCATGAGGATATGATCCGCCGGTTTGCCGGTGGTGGGGTGATCGTCCAGTTTCACGGTCAGACGCGGATGATGATGGCGGATGGCATCGGCCAGAGAGGCGCGGGCCACCACCACGGTGCCGCGAAATCCGGCCTCCCGCAAAGGATCCAGCGGGGAGGGCGGTTCGGTGGACCAGTGGATCAGATGGAGGTGGCTCAACTGGGCGACCGGGCAGACCTCGGACAATCCCGAAAAGAAACGGTGGATGGAGCGGGAATCGGGAAGCACGATGTTTTTCCAGTTCTTTAATGAGAGTGTGGGTATCCAACCGCGATCAGGGTCGAGAATGTGAACGGTTGAAGATCCTATCGGGCCGGGAACATTTTTAAAATCGTGATGACGAATACAGCCTGCCCGGCAGCCACACCGAACATCCATTTGATCGTTTCGGCTTTGGCATCGGCGATTTTGGTCTCCAACTCTGCTTTCGCCTCCTTGATGTCCCCTTTGGTGGCCATTTCGTCCAGTTTGGAATCGCGTACCTCGCGCAAAGCGGTGACAACCTCTTCGGCCTGATTTTCGGAAAATCCGGCAGCCTTGAAACGCTTGACGTAGGTGTGCGTGTCGAAAGTTGCAGCGATTGCCATGATGTCCTCGTTGATTTGGAGGTGACGGATGGAGTCAGAATATCATGGAATGTGGTGACGCTGTGGGAATATTTTTCACACTTGATGTCCTCAGCCGTTAATGTTGAAAAAAAAGAGGGGGTCTGGGGGATTCGTCCCCCAGGGTTTTGACTCTAAAATCAAAATATTTTCAAATTTTTTTTGTTTAAAGTCAAAACCCTGGGGGATGAATCCCCCAGACCCCCTCTTTTCTTTCAATCGTGCAACTCATCCCGGAATCGGCACGGGTTGGACCGGAATGCCGTGCAGCAGTTCCTGAAAGATGTCGCGCACATGGACCAGACCGGTGTGGCGCGTGGCATTGGAACCGGTGAAGACCAGTCCGTTTTCCATATCCCCCTGCTGGGCGCGGTGCAGGGCCAGGGCGATGCAGAAGGTCTCCTTCTCCTCGCGGCAGCGGCAGGCGTCCAGACAGGTGGCGATGCAGTGATTGGCCACTTCACCGCCGCGCAACAAGGCATTGGTGAACGAGGTTTTCAGCGCGCGTCCCGGCAGACCGGCGGGAGAGTCCACGATCACCACATCCCCTTCCTTGGCATCGATGAAGGCTTTTTTGTATTGATCGTGGGCATCGCACTCAAAGGTGCAGATGAAACGGCTCGCCATCTGCACCCCCTTGGCGCCCAGGGAGAAGGCGCGATCGATATCCTTGCGATCCCAGATGCCGCCGGCGGTGACAATGGGAATTTCGTCGCCATATTCGCTGCGGGACCATTCCGCCAGCTCCGGCACCACCACCTCGGTATCGTACTCTCTGGCAAAGAGCTGACTGGCATTCTTGACTCCGAGATGGCCGCCGGCAAGATTGGGATCCTCGAAGACCATGGCGTCGGGCAGTCGCTTGTAGAGCTTGTGCCAGCGTTTGGCGAGCAGCTTGGCGGCCCGCAACGAGGAGATGATCGGAATGAGCGCGGTTTTGGGGTTGGCGGTGGCGAATTCGGGCAGTCGCAACGGCAGTCCGGCCCCGGAGACGATCATTTGCGCGCCATTTTCCACCGAGGTGCGCACCATGGCCTCGAAATCCCGGATCGCCACCATGCAGTTGACGCCGATGATCCCATCCGGACTCAAGGCGCGTGCGGTCTGGAGTTCGTCGATCAGGGCCTTGACATTGGCGCGGTAGTAGTCGCGTCCTTTTTCGTAATATTTCGAGGCGAGAGAGAGCGCGACCGCAGCGATGACGCCGACGCCTCCTTCGTTGGCCACGGCAGCGGCCAGGCGATGGGCCGAAACCCGTACCCCCATTCCCCCCTGGAGAATCGGAACCGGAACCGTATATTCCCCGATGCGCAGTGGCGGCAGGGGAGGCAAAGCGGAGGGGCTTGGGATCGTCATGGGACGAGCATCCTAAAAAACGAAGTGATCCGGTGAAATCGACCCATGGGACGACATCATGACCAGGTGGCCCATGCGGGCTTGTGTGCCGTGACCTGAACCCCGCCCACGGTCATCGGGCGTTCCGGATCCACGTCACTCGGGTGAACGATGCCCAGTCCGACCCGTTCTCCGTTGCCCGGCATGACGCTGGTGAGCACACCGGTCTCTTTGCCGCTTGCCAGGAGAATGGGCGTTCCCGGAGTCACGCTCTCACCAGCGGACAGCATGAGGGAATAGACTCTTTTTTTCAAGGTGCCGCGATGATGGGTGCGTGTGGTGGTCTCTTGTCCCACATAGCATCCTTTGGAGAAATCGACGCCATTCATTTCCAACAGACCGCTTTCCAAAGGCAGCGAGACTTCGGGGATGAATTCGTCGCCACCGCGCGGCAGCGCCTGACGGATGCGGTACTCCTCCCAGGCGGCGAACCCGGCGGGCGGAATGCGTTTCACCAGTCTTTCCCACCAGTGGCCCGCCTCGTGCGCCGGGACCAGCAGACGCCAGCCGAAAGCGGCATGACGCGGGTCGCGCCACAGGCGGATGCCCGGTTCCGGGGTCAGGGTGGCGCCCGGTTCGGCCTCGCGGATCGGAAATTCGGGAAAGATCCCCTGCAACACCTGGGAGGCTTCGGGACCGGCAATGGCGAGCAGTGCGGTGGTGGCATCGGTTTCGATGCGGATTTTGGCGCGCAGGATGAACTGGCTCAAGCGTTGGGCCAGGGGTGCGGCGGATCCGGGTTCGGTGATCAGCAGCAGCCGGTCGCCATCGCGCAGCAGGGTGAAATCCCACAAAAAACGTCCTTGCGGGGTGAGATGGGCCGCGTAGATGCTGCGTTGCAGGGTCACGTTCCGGATTTGATTGGTGATCAGACCGCCGAGAAAGTCGTTGGGATTTTCGCCGGAGACGGCCACGATTTCCTGATGGCTCAAGTCCACGAGTGCCACGTCGGTCATCAGGGCGCGGGTTTCGGCTGCCGAATCGCCGAAGTGGTGGGGCACGACACCGGAGCGGTCCGAACTCCAGGCGATGCGTGTGCCAAAATGGGATTCAAGCCGACTCATGGGAAAACTCCTTGTGATTGGCGAACGGGGTTAGCACAATTGACCTTGCGCGGTCCTGGTCAGGGTTGGAGGAGTGCGCACCGTTTCTCATTGGACAACATTCACGCCGAGGAGTTCGCATGAGCGCATTTCGCTCCGACTGGATTCACCACCGCACCGGAAACGTTACCCAGATGCATTACGCCCGGCAAGGTCAAATCACGCCGGAAATGGAACACGTGGCCCGGGAAGAGGGGCTTTTGCCAGAGTTGGTGCGCGACGAGGTCGCGCGGGGTCGGATGGTGATTCCGGTCAACATCCGCCATCCCGAAGCCCGACCGGTGGCCATAGGCATTGCAGCCCGATGCAAGATCAATGCAAACATCGGCAATTCCCAGATTTCATCGGGTCTGGACGAGGAGGTGGAAAAGCTGCATCTCTCCTTGCGCTACGGGGCGGATACGGTGATGGATCTCTCCACCGGCAAGCGGATCAAGGAGATCCGCGAGGCGATCTTGCGGGCCTCGCCGGTGCCCATCGGCACGGTGCCGATCTACGAGGCGGTGGAGCGGGTGCCGGACATGCGGGCCATGACCCCGGAGATCATGTTGGAGGTGATCGAGAATCAGGCCCGTCAGGGGGTGGACTACATGACGGTCCATTGCGGGGTGACGCTGGAGGTGTTGCCATTGATCGAATCCCGCATCACCAAGATCGTGTCGCGGGGGGGGGCGTTGATGGCCCAGTGGATGCTCTATCACGAGCGGGAGAATCCTCTGTTCACCCATTTCGATGCGTTGCTGGAGATCTGCAAGCGTTATGATGTCACCTTGTCGCTGGGGGACGGCCTGCGGCCCGGTTGTCTGCACGATGCTTCGGATGCGGCCCAGTTCACCGAGTTGCGCATTCTCGGCGAATTGACCAAACGGGCCTGGGCGCAGGATGTGCAGGTGATGATCGAAGGTCCGGGTCATGTGCCGTTGGATCAGATCGAGGCCAACATGGAACAGGAGCGCATCCTGTGTCATGAGGCGCCTTTTTATGTGTTGGGGCCATTGGTCACGGACATCGCGGCGGGCTATGATCACATCGCCTCGGCCATCGGGGGGGCGGTGGCGGCCTGGAAGGGGGCGTCGATGCTGTGTTATGTCACGCCCAAGGAGCATCTGGGACTGCCCAATGCCGAGGATGTGCGCAACGGCATCATTGCCTACAAGATCGCGGCCCATGCGGCGGACATTGCCCGTGGTCGTCCGGGAGCCAGGGACCGGGACGATGCGATGAGTCGCGCCCGCTATGCCTTTGACTGGAACCGGCAGTTCGAGTTGGCGTTGGATCCGGATCGTGCGCGTGCCTATCATGATGAGACCTTGCCGGAGAATGCCCACAAGAGCGCGGAGTTCTGTTCCATGTGCGGGCCGCGTTTTTGCGCTTACAAGTTGTCGCAGGAGGTGGCGGAGAAATCCCGTGGCCTGGCGGAGCGGTTCACTCCGGATTTCTGCCCGCAAACCGGCAGTGCGGCGGCATCCGGCAATTCGTAAAGTCAATGGGGTCCAGGGGCCATTGGCCCCTGGTGGGGTCCAGGGGCGAAGCCCTT
>JADFWP010000031.1 GCA_015234115.1 Magnetococcales bacterium | reverse complement strand
GATGCTCTTCCAGGGTGGACCACTCCATGGACATCTCCGGGGGAAGGCCGTAGCGGTTCTTGGCCAGAAAGGCGGGCCGCTCCTGCGTGAACAGCACCCGCTCTCCGGTGCCGACGGCCCGGTTGACCCGCTGGCCGAAACCGACATCTGCTTTGGTGGTGGCGATCCGGTAGTTGGCGAACAGCACGCAGTCGCTGTGCTCCTGCACCAGGGCGGCGGCCTTTTGGTGGAGCTTCACGTCGTAGCGGTCGAAGGGTTCGTGCTCCGGCGAGTCGAACCGGCGGATGGTGGCGTGGGCGATCTGGATCACCACCATGTTCTTTTCCGCCCGCAGCCGGTTGAGACGCTCCAGGTACATGCGCCAGAGATCCAGGGCGGCAACGTAGCCCTTGCCGTAGCCCATGTCCTCGATGCTGTTGACCCGATTGATCCGGCACACCTCGGCCCAGATCAGAGGTTCGAGCCAGTCCACCGAGTCCATGACCACGCTCTCGAAGTCGTGCTGTTCGGCAAGCAGGCTGTCGAGGGCCTCCAGCACCTCGCCGAAGGTGCGGGAGATCGGGAAGCTGGTCACCTGCAGCAGCCCGAGACCATCCTCGGTCAAAATGAAGACCGGTTTGGGGGAACAGGCCGCCAGCGTGCTTTTGCCCACCCCGGCCACGCCGTAGACCAGGATGCGGGGTGGCAGGAGTGCCTGCTGCCGGTTGAGAGACGCAAGAGAGATGGCCATCAGAAACCTCCCCGGCCCGCAGGCCGTTCGAGCTTGAAAGTGGGTTTGCCCACCTTGAGGGTGCGTGCCGCCTCGAAGAACTTCCGGATGGAGGTGGGCCAGGCGGTGTAGCGGCTCTCCGGCACCCGGTAGGCGACCTCGACGTAATCCGCCGGATCCTCCCCGGACTCCTCGATTTTTCCGACCAGTTCAGCCAGCTTCTCCTGGTCCCACTCCGGCTTCTTGGGCAGATCGGTGATCACGATGAAAGGCCCGTCGTCGAAGCGGACAATGCCGGTGGGCTTGTTGTTCTGATTGCGGACCAGGGCGGCCCGGTCGTTGTAGCGGTGCGCGATGGCATCATCCAGACTGGCCTTGATCGCCTTGGCGCGGTTGAGGTGCGTTTCGGCCTGTTCCAGCAGGGTGACCAACTGATCTACCGGCAAAGTGGCAATCTGCTCCTGGGGCGATTCGGGCAGGGTGTCGAGGGGGATCGGGCTGTTCATGCTTTGTGCTCCTTCTTGTATGCTGTTGAATGGTTGGTCGCGATGTGTCGGTCAGCTTCGTAGGCCTCGATCTCCTCCAGGCGATAGAGGATGTGGCCGCCGATCTTGAGGTAGGGCGGCCCGGTGCCCCTGCATCGCCAGTTCTGGAGGGTCTTGGGGTTGATCCCCCACCGCCTGGCAAGCTGAAACGGGTTGATGTGACGGGTCTCCATGCTCTCCTCCGGGTTGCGTGCTGAACTGGGGAAGAGCATAACGGGGAGGAAGGTAGGAGATAGGTAGGAGGAAGGTAGGAGCGAGGGTAGGAGTGAATCAGGGATTTTGCTGAATAATTGATAGCTATAAATAAAAATGATCCGATAAATATGCCATCATCATGATAAACAAGGATTGTTTATAAAATCTCGTTTCTGGCCATGTGTTTGCCAGGAGGGGCGAATGGGTGGAAAAGGTAGGAGCAAGGGTAGGAGCAGGTAGGAGCAGGTAGGAGCAGGCAGGAACGGAAGATTCGAAAAGAGGCTTGAACAAGAGGTGTCGGAGGCCGGGGCAGGTCTCATGAACTTGCAGAAGGCCCGGTTCCATCCTGATTGATGGAACCGGTAAGCGGAATCACACTTTCAACCAGCAGAACCCGTCTCCATAGCCGATCAGCTCTTTCCAGTCGGTGCGACCGCTGAAGAGCTTGGACAGGGTGTTGGCGGAAGGCGAAGCCTCCACCTCCTCAAGAACCACCTGGGTCCGGCACCGGGCATCACCCCGCTTCCATGCCTCGATCAGAAAGCCGATCACCTGTTTCTGCTTCAGGCCGGTGAAGACGAACTCCCTGCCGTTGACCCTCACCGCGCTGTAATCCGGACTGCTCCAGAGCGGCGAGAGGTCGTCAACCGGTTGACCAGCGCCGGTGAGGACGCCTTTGACCATCTCCTGATCGAGGCGACAGGAGTCTCCCTCCACGATCAGGGCATCCCTCAGGTTGACCATCCGGTAGCCGAGGGGCAGCTCGACGTGGCGTCCCTGAGGCAATCCCCAGGCGAGCACCACTCCGGGTGTCTTGTTCCCCAACCGCTTCAGGGTGTCGAAGACCTCGTCGAAACACTCGACCCGATCCAATCGACGGGCCAGGAAGAGCGTGGCCTTCCTCTTGCCCAGCCAGAACGTTCCCAGGTTCCAGAGGAGATTGCCGCGCAGCCCGCGAGGTTCCCCGTCCAGTCCCGCCAGATCGCGGATGTGGCGCACCAGTCGATCCACCTCCAGGTTGTAGGTTTTCATGTCCTCCTCGGGCACGTCGACCCACATGCAGTCGTCGAAGCTGAAATACTGGTAGGTGCGGGTCTCCTCGTTCCACTCCGGTTCCACCGCGTCGCCATCGAAGGTGTGCCGGTTGGGAACCCAGGAGCTGATCTCTCCTTCGCTCAACAAACCGCCTTCCATCAGAATCCTGCCCTCGACGGAGTGATGATCGGCGATCATGCTGCCCGATATGCGCATCTCCTCGAAATTGAAGATCCGGATGGCCAGTTGGAAGGCCTTGCCGGTCGCGGTCGGCATGGTCACACCTCCTTCACCAGCCCCCAACGGGGGAGATATTTGTTGCAGATCAGCCGCTCCTTTTCGGTTTTGCTCTTGAGATTGCATCCGTTGGGCAGGGCGATGGTCACGTTGATGGTGCGACGGCGCCCCGAGGAACCCCGCGCCGGGCGCAGCCGAATGGAAAGAGTCGCTTCGTCCACCTCGAACCGCTCCGACAGCCCTCTTTCGCCAAGGCGCAGGTCGCGAGCATGGTCATGGACGGTGCGCCGGTTGCGCCAATCGGCGATCAAGGCCATGCAGGCCTGTTCCGACTCGTGATGACGCAACTTCAGCCAGGTCACCTTGACCGCTTCGACGCCATCCTCGGGATCGGCGGAAAAATCGGCGGGAGCGAGCAGACGGGAGAGGTCGTATTGGCGCAGGGGCACACGCTGGCCCAGGATCCCCTGTCGCAGGATCGCCTCGGCGAACATCCGCGCCAGTCGCGCGCGATGCTCGACCCCCGATGCCACCACCTCGATCACGCCACTGACCGGCTCGTAGGTGATGGCCACCTCAATGACCGGGCGACGGGGACGCAATTCCAACTCCCCGAGCATATTGAACTCCAGGCTGGCGTCCGGCAGGCCATCCCGATAGACCACGGCCTGCACCAGGTGTTCGGTCTGGTTTTCCGGACCAGGGCGGGTGCGCTCGAACAGGTCGAGCTTGGCATGCCTGGCGCCGAACAGAACGCGCACCTTCTCTTCGAACCGGCGGTGATCCGCAGGATCCTGGCTGGGCGCGAGCTGCTGGGGACCGACGAATCCGGACCACATCCGACCCTGACGGCGCGTATCGGTATACCGCATCTCTTCCGCCCGCCGGAATGCGTCCGGATCGTGCAGGAACAGCCACATGGCCCGCTCGTGCGGGTTGGAGAGTTCATCGAGGCGGCTTCGATCCTGCAGCACATGCAGGATTGCGGACTGGCCCGGCTCGTCGGTCATCTCCTGGATCCGCTCGAAGTCGGCGTTCATCGATGCCTGGACGGCATCATTCAGGCTGGCCACCTCCTTCAACAAAGCGGTGGCATGTCGCGCCGTGCCGCCTGGTTGCAGGTTTTCCGGACTGAAGCCTTTCCAATCGAAATAGGCCTGCAACCGGTCCCTCGGTGTGTTGCGGATCACTCGCGCCATTGTGGTCATCGTCGCCCCCATCTTGCAATCGGTTGTGATATCGGTTAATGAATATATCGGTTGACAGAACTGATTCTGAAGCCTCATAATTGCGCTGTCAACATTTTTTTATGATCGTGTACGGAACAAAAATCCAAGAGCAGGGAGGGCGGCCATGGCCACCGAAGCTGGAGAGAAAGTACGGGCGTTGCGCAAGGAGAAAGGGTGGACCCTCGACGAATTGGCCGAGATGACCGGCACCAGCAAGAGCCGGATCTGGGAACTCGAGAACCGGGACAACGCCCGTCCCACGGCAGAGAAGATCCACCGGATCGCCGAAGCCTTGGGCGTGACACCGGAGTACCTCATGTCCTCGGGATCGGCGCCGCCCGACGAGGAAGAGGTGGATCGGGCCTTTTATCGACAATACAAACGCATGCCCGTCGAAACGCGACGCAAGATCCGGGCGATGGTGAAGCTTTGGAGCGATAACTGATGCCGGAACGCCGGTCACCGGAAGAGTGGGCGCACTTCGTCAACCTTGTCCTGGACCAGGCCTTCGGACGGGAGCGCCACCCCGTCAGCGTGGTCGAGGTGGCGCAAATGTTCTCTGCCAGCAAGTACCCATCGGAGCCGATCATGGTCGTGGAGAGCGGTGAGTTGCCGGGGTTTCAAGGCGCCTTGATTCCTCACCCGAGTCGTGGATGGGGCATCCTCTACAACCGCAACGTTCCTTCCCCGAGGCGCATCCGTTTCACCCTGGCCCATGAGTTCGGGCACTATCTGATGCACCGCTCTTTCCGTCCAGAAGGCTTTCAGTGCGTGGCAGAGGAAATTCCGAACCCGGAACAGCCCATCGACCGCCTGGAACGGGAGGCGGACACTTTTGCCTCCCACTTCCTGATTCCCCCTCATGATCTGATGGAGCAGATCCCGCCGACGGAATGGACGGACCTCAACATGCTGGGCTGCTGTGCCGACCGTTACGGCGTCTCCCTGCAGGCTCTGATCCGGCAATGGCTGCGTTTGACCCAACAGCGGGCGGTGCTGGTGGTCTCCAGGGACGGTTTCATTTTGTGGTCCGAAGCCAGCGAGGCCGCCAAAAAGTGTGGTGCCTGCTTCCGGGAAATCTGGAAGGAGCCGGTGGAGATCCCGGCCCAGTCGCTGGCGGCCCAACGCCAGGCCACCAATTACCCCAAAGACGGCATGCTGGTGCCAAAAGGCGCCTGGTTCCAGGAGCACGACGTGGTGGAGATGGCGGTCTACGCGGATCAGTACGACTTCATCATCTCCCTGCTGATGCTGGACTTCGACCGGCAAGCGACCACCCCTGACATCCAGGGCGACTTCGACTGCTGATCCGACCTCCCGGAACATCCCTCGCACATCCCGGAACATCCTCCCCACGCCCGTCATCATCCGTTTCATCCCGCCCCCTCACTGCGAAACATTTGTGATCCCGGAATACCATCAATCATTTGAAATGCCTTACTTTTCCATCCGGTCTCCCCTATTCTTGTCCGGCGATCAAAACATCGAAACAGACTCTGGAGGAGATGGGCACCATGAGGACGATGAACATTCCTGACCCCGACCACATGACTGCCGAAGCCCGCCTGAGCGAGGTCGGCGCCATCTTGGCCACAGGCATCAATCGCCTGAGAGAAAAACAAAAACAGGAGAAAATTCCACTGGATAAGTCGGCCAACCAATGCCCTTATGGTCAAAAATCAACCGCCAAAGGGGAAAGGGCATGAACGATATCAGCGTGATCAAACAGGTGGCGGCATTGACCGAAATGCCGATCGCCGATCTGAAGAAGAAATGGGTGGACCTCCATCCCAAAACCGAACCCCCGCCGTTCAACCGGGCGTTCCTGGTGAAACGCCTGGCGCACCGGATCCAAGAGTTGTCGCTGGGGGGCTTGCCGGAGCAGGCGGAAAAACGGATGGAGCGGTTGCTCACCGAGGAGGCGACACCGCCGATTCCGAAACAACCTCAGGGAGACCGGCTGCTTCCAGGGACGCGACTCATCCGGGAGTGGAAAGGGCAGGAGTGCTGCTGCACGGTGCTGGAGGACGGCTTTGAATATCAGGGGCGCAAATTCGGGAGCCTGTCGGCGGTGGCCAATTTCATCAGTGGCACCAAGTGGAATGGCTTGACCTTTTGGGGCTTGAAGAAGCAGGAGGTGAAAAAATGACCATCAAGAAACCTGTGACGCCAAAAGTCAACTGTGCCATCTACACCCGCAAGTCCACCGACGAGGGGCTGGAGATGGAATTCAACACCCTGGACGCGCAACGGGAGGCTTGTGAGGCCTACATCGCCAGCCAGAAGTCCGAAGGGTGGCACCTCCTGCCAGACCGCTACGACGACGGAGGGTTTTCTGGCGGGAACCTGGAAAGGCCAGCCTTGAAACGCCTGCTGGCGGACATCGAGGCGGGCAAAATCCATGTGGTCATCGTCTACAAGATCGACCGCCTGACCCGCTCCCTGCTGGATTTCAGCAAACTGGTGGAGGCGTTCGACCGGCGCAACGTCACCTTTGCCAGCATCACCCAGTCATTCAACACCACCACCTCCATGGGCCGCCTGACGCTCAACATCTTGCTCTCCTTCGCGCAGTTTGAGAGAGAAATCTCGGCAGAGCGCATCCGGGACAAGTTTGCCGCATCCAAACGCAAAGGGATGTGGATGGGCGGGCACATCCCGCTGGGCTACGAGGTGCAGAACCGGAAACTCCTGATCGTGCCCGATGAAGCGGAAAACGTGCGCCACATCTTCCGGCGATTTCTGGAGTGCGGATCGGCCACCCTGCTGATTCAGGAGTTGGCCGAGGCCGGGATCACCGCCAAGAACGGCAGTCGTCTCGACAAGGGCTACCTCTACCGCATGCTGGCCAACCGGCTTTATCTCGGCGAGATCGTCATGGGCGAGGAGGTTTTCCCTGGCGAACACGAGGCGATCATTGATCGGGATCTCTGGGATCAGGTCCATGCCGAGATGGCGACGAATGCCCGCCGTCGGGGAAAGAGCAGGATCCACCCTCCGGCCCTGCTCAAGGGTCTGATCCGTTGCCGCAATTGCGGACGGGCCATGAGTCCCACCTTCACCAGCAAGGATGGGCGGCAGTATCGGTACTACCTCTGCCAGACTGCCATCAAGAACGGCCACCATGCCTGCTCCCTGCGCAGCGTCGCCGCCGGAGAGATCGAGGCGGTGGTGATCCAGCAGGTGCGCACCATGTTGCGCTCGCCGGAGATGGTGGTCAAGACCTGGCAGGCCGGAAACGAGCAGGAGTATGGCCTGCAGGAACGCGACATCGTCCTGGCGCTGCGGCGGCTCGATCCGGTCTGGGAGGAGTTGTTCCCGGTCGAACAGCAACGACTGGTCAGCCTGCTCATCGATGCGGTGGAGGTGAGCAAGGGCGATGTTCAGGTCCACCTGCGGGCGGCGGGTCTCGACACCCTGGCCCGTGAACTCAACGAGATTGGCAACCAGACGGAGGCGGTGGCATGAACATCGAAAAACGCAATGGCGGTGACATCATCGTGGTGACCATCCCGCTGCAACTGAAACGGCGCGGCGGACGCAAGCTGATCATCGCGCCGGAAGGCGCCAAAGAGGCACCGCCACGGGAAGAGACACTGGGAAAACTGGTGGCCAAGGCGCACCGGTGGTTGCGGATGATGGAGAGCGGCCAGTACCGCTCCATCAAGGATCTGGCGGCCCAGGAGCAGATTGACGACTCCTATCTGGCCAGGGTGCTGCGCTTGACCCTGCTCGCCCCGGACATCATCGTCGCGATCCTGGACGGGCGGCAGCCGGACGTGCTGACGTGGCGGGAGTTGAAGAACCCGTTCCCGATGGAATGGGAGCAACAACGGGAGAAGTGGGGGTTCCCGAAATTGCAGATTTAGCCAATTTATGGCCATCAGGGAAAACGGTAAACTGTCCCCGGATTAGGTCCCAGGGAAAACGGTAAACTGTCCCCGGATTAGGTCCCCGGATTAGAAACGGTAAACTGTCCCCGGATTAGTCCCCGGATTACTGACTCCGGTAAACTGTCCCCGGATTACTGACTCAAATATCTTCCCATGCCTTAGGCATACCATCACAAACAGCACCCTGAAACTTTACATGGGATTGATCAATTCCTATATCAAAAATTAATTTGCATAGATTGTTAAAAATAGAACAGTTTTCTACCCCCTCAAATACAATCTTGAGGCTATAAATTTTTGCCAATTCAGCAATTGCTCTTTGAGTCAATTGCTGACGTTGTGCATCTTCAGTCTCCTGATCACTACCGAGAACAAAGCTATGATCTACTTTTAGACTGCTTCCAGAAGGCAAAATACGAAGCAAATCGATGTTTGAAACACCTCGCCCAAAATCATCTACTGAAAAAACAACGCCCTTATCATGCATTTTTTTAATAACCGACAAAGAATCTCTTGACAATACTTCATGCTCGAGAATTTCTATTTCCAGACAGCTATAATTTGATATTGACTCAATAATATGACTGGCAAGCTCATCGGTCAAAGCAGAAGCAAGCAAATTAATTGAAATATGAACTCCGCTGTTCACATGAACAGATACCTGTTTTATCAACCAATAATCAAACTGCCATTGAAGTCCATTCGCACTGACAGCTTGCAAAAAATCGCATGAGCGGGCATTATTTTTGTTAGGAGCAAGAATTTCGGCATTATACACCAAGCGAGCCAAAGCTTCATAACCAACTACAAACCCATTATGGCAAATTTTTTTTTGATAGAATAAAATAAATTTATTGCTGTCGTTCCCTGTAATAAACCTTGCAATCTCATCTCGTGAAAAAAAAGTACTGAAGTCTACAAACGCTCCATTCCTGTTAAGCCTAAGCGACGCTTTCCAAGCATCTGATGCAGATTTTACAGCATCATTTTTGTCAATTGTTGGAACCCCAACACCCATATGAAAAGATAGGCGTAAAAAAGATTGAAGGGTTTCAAATTCTTTCACCACATCAATCAATTGTAAGGATGACAAAACTAGGTAAAAGTGTGCATCACCAATGTGATATATGCAATCAGGAAACCTTAAATTAAGACGCTTCCGAACCTGGTCCAATGTTTCGATACTAAATGGCATCGCTTCAGCAGCAGTTTGCACTACTGAAAATTTAATCATCACTTTATTAGATGTAGAATTAAACCGTGCAGACAGCCAATTAACTATATTTTTTTTATAATCAACCAAGGGGATCATGCGCGCCCCCAGCAAAAGTCAACATGAGCGCCAACTGCTGCTTAACACTAATCTTTGAATTACGCTGTAAAAGCATTAAATGATAGTCACGAACCAAGAACTCACAAGGTGCTATGCATTGAAGAACTATATTGCCGTCTTCGATTGCTTTTTGTACCTCATTTGGTGCTTTCGAACATGATAAATTTTGATCACCTGGTATTGTACTGTTGACGCTTTCATCTACTTGTTGTTTGAACAATATTATTAAAGGATAAATCCTTGCGACAGATAACACCAATGCGTCACTGCCGTCTTGAGCAAGCAGAGGGTCTATTTCATCATTCCTAACAAGCAACGACATTCTAAAACGAAACTCCCTCATGCTCGACTTTAAAATTTCTCTTGATTGTGGTATCCAGTCTAAATTTGAAAATTTTAAACTTCTTAGAGAAGCAAGCTTATCATCTAAAGACATTATAAAAACAGCAAAGCTTCGCAGGAGGTAGTGACGATATTTTGATTGCTTCACATCGTTACTCTGAGACTCACTAACAAATTGCGGCCACGTTGACCATATAGCCGTCAAATAGCAATCAAAATCACCTTGATAGAAAAAACGAAAGTCTAAATAATGCGCAGAAATTTCTGCAAGATCCCCCTCCAAGGTCAGCTTCATTACTTCAAAAGGGATTTTAAATGATGGATTTGTAGTTTTTATTTGGATAACGTGATCAACTAGAGCCTTTTTTAATACTGGTCTTTGAAGAAATTCACTAGACACTACATGACAAAGTTCGTGCGATAGGGTTTGCCAAGTACTATTACAATCACATGGAGAAAGCAGTGCATCGTATGGAACTAAGTATACAGAAAAAGGAAAAACCTCGAATCCATGAGATTTGCTTGCAACAACCAAGCCACGCCAATCTTGATCCAATCCTAGCTTCTTCTTTGAATCTTCTTTGAATTGTGATGCAATATATCGGTATTGAATTGTCAGGAAAGCATGAATCGCTTTCAAGGGAATAAAAGCACCAAAAGCCAAGTCTGTTCTGGCCAAATCAAAATCCCTTGACGGGAGAGACCTATGGCCATTCCTCTGCATAAAGCCTTCAATAAGCGCATCAAGAAGTGCATTAGCAAGTTCGTCTGATAGATAGTCTGATCCTCTGTTAAGTTCCTTTGCAATCAAACGCAAAGTGTCCAACAAATCAGCTTGACCGAGTTCAGCTATCTTATCACTGAAGCTAGCTTGTATTCGATGGCTGATCCATTTAAATTTTGAAAGCAACTCGCGATTGCGAGTGCTTACAGGCTCATCAGGAAGATCAATTAACTCAAATTCTGGATTGGAATTACTAAGATAGACCGCGATTGTTGTTGCAATTCTGGTTAGCGTACGCACTCTTCCAAATTTACGAATCTGTTGGACGACTACTGCTAATTTTATCAGCGGCAATTTGGATTTTATGTTAATCTTGACATCATAGTCGCCAAATATTTCTTGCAATTCATATTCGCCCTCAGAAAATATGTTCTTTATATGGTTTATTAATGCTAACTGATCATATAAGGCACACAAAATATAAATTTCAGCATTTAATTTGTTTTTATTGTGATCTATTGGATTACCCATTGTTAAACTATTTAAAGCTACAAAGGGCATGGTTGTTGTTCTTGCAATCAGTAGATCTGATCCAAGATCAAGACAAACCAATTTTTTTATTGCATCATCGAGTTCGACCAGTTCAAGATTTACCAGAATATACAATGAGTAACTGCCGGCACTAATCATGACAGAACAGGATTTTGTATCTATTATTGTATAAATCTTAAGAGCAACGTCATACAGGTCTGCAACCCAACGACGGTTCATTCCTAGCTGTTGTCGTACCCCAAAATCCAATCGGATAAGTGCTCCAGAAATGACCCTGCCTTCCAACCATTCCGATAGCTGAACAGCACCATCCGATCCATCAGAAGGTGCACAGTATGAGGTTAAAACCGAGGCTTCGGCGAGACCATCTGGAGCAGATGATTCTAACACTTCTTCAAGACGAAGATAGTCGTATTCGCCTAAAAGGAAGTATAAATTATAGTCTTTTGGAGTTTCTAAATCAGAACGAAAAAAACTAAACCGAACAGGATGTGTCGCTACAGTTCTCAGTTGCATCGGCCTGATATATATCCTTAATATTATTATGAAGCATAAGGGGATTGATGCTGACGTGAATACAGACAGACAAAGCGGGTTAATCAAACGATCCTTACTCTACCCACCCAAAACCGTGAAAAAGCATATGCGGCCATTTGATCTTCCGGCGCCTCAAAAACAAAAGACATTGGATCGATGCCGACATAATGCCGCATATCCTTGTCATGCGACTGGCCACGAGGAAACCTTGAAATTTTAAGATCCCTACCACCAAGATACTCGATATCAGCTCGCATACATGATGGATCATGCTCGTCAGACACCGAGCTTAACGCATTTTCGTTATTTATGGTGCTCATACCCTGAAAATTAATACCCTTCAAGAGAAACCAACCTTACCACAAACCAAAACCACCTTTGGCACAGAGCTTGCTTTACATATCTAAAAAATTTTTAAAATTTTAGCGGAATCCGAACCGATTGTCAAAGAAAATTTGATAATGCCGTATCGATTTGCAATTCCATTTCTCTATCCATACACTCCGAAGGATCTGTTCACACCAGAACGGATGCGTTAGACATGATATACATTAATAAAAAAAATTATCATTAACCCGGACCCACTTTCGAATCCTCCCCCCATTCTCCGCAACCAAGTTTCACATCAAAATGGTCCAGCATTAGGAGTCAATGATATTCTCCCAATATCATACCATTAAGTGAGTCCGTAATTTCCGGACCCACCCATGGCGGGTCCACAGGTTTTGGAGAATGGGGCCGGAGAGAGAATGATATCCGCCCATTTCGACTCTTGCAAGTCCGAAATTCGGCCGAGTGCGTTTTCGAACCGTCCCGCGCAACCATTGGAAACATTGGACTTTTTCGCCCCGGTTCAGGGCACTCCAAAACCCGCTCCAGACAACGAGAAAACCCTGCAAAATCAAAATGGTGGAGCAAGTGATACGCCGTCAAACTCATTCTCCAGACTTTATTGCAGTGCAGCACAAAGAAGAGTTTGAAGACGTCTTGGCTACCAAGTGATACATGGTACGTTGAGCATCATGGTTTTGAAAGGCTTTTTGCATCTGCTCAAACTATCCTCTCGAAAACGGATGCAACCTGTGGACTCGTATTTTGACGCCATTTTGGTCAGCAAGATGGACTGAGTGCAAACTTTTACTCTGTTCGCAGAGAATGGAGAATCCGAAGGCCTTGGAATGGGCATCATCATCCCGCATCTCGGTGGGCTTCATCACCAATACATGTGGAAAGCTGCCTGATCCAACTAGTGGGCAAAAGCGGAGATGCGTGACCCAACCCATCGCTGAGGAGGCCGCACCCTCGCGGACCAGGAAAATCGTGGGGGTCACGGACTTCCACTTTCCACCACTAGATTATTCCATAATCTCACGGCTTGATCCATCCCTTTAACGGGAAATCAGTGCGTTTCAATTTTGCCTGGGTTTGCTCGCGCTTTTCCAGAATTGTGGACCGACACACCTCCAATGTCTGCTGAAGCGTGGCTGCCTCAACACCCTGATCCTTCAAAACGTTAAGAAGCCTGTCGCAGGTGCCAAACAGTTGTGGTGGCTGTTGGTTTATCATTATTTCAAGTGCTTGGATAATGGTGGCCATGGTATCACCCTTATCCACATTCTCAGACAAAGATAAAAAAATAGTCATTATCTTTATCGGCAGTAAATCAGACTCGAGCCGCTTGATCATAGAATTGATGTCGCGCTTTTCCGACAGCCATAACTGGAGGTCGGACAGATCATCGAGAATCGCTCCAACAGGGGCGGCCATGCGGTCAATCCAAGCACTATGGCATGTGTCATCTGGGGAAAGCGCCAGAAGAGCTGCCCAGGCCTCAGGCATGAAATTACCGTTACAGCCGACCTTCAGGCGGATTAGGATGTCGAGTATATGGTCTGTTCCGGTTGAACCAATGTCACGAATAGCGTCGGCGACGCGCGATCCATCACCGTCATTGGCGATATGATCCCAGGCGAGGTCTAACAGCGGGTGAATCGGCGTACGAGCGATCAACTCGATAACCGGCTCCCACACGGATTTACCGCTGTGATGTGTTCCTAGCCACCACAAAGGCTGGGGTTGGCCTGTATAAACATGAACAGCGGCTGTCAACAATTCAGGCGACATGTGATTCAGTAACTTGTCGGGGCTGTCATTTAAGCGGACCGAGTCGCTGAGCAAAGTGGTCTCGATGACCTCTGGTGGAGAGGAGCGCGTCAGCGCAACCGCTTTTAACCAGATATCGTCAGAGCGACCTGATCGCAGTCGGTTGAGAACGGCTGTCTGCTCTTCTTTTGTCAGATGATCCCAGCCATCCACAAGGTCGGCAACGAAGACGACAAGTGCATCTGTGGCGGGAAAGGCAAGCAAGCGATCCACGCGGCCGAACCGTAGCATCGGCTCATCCTTGGTTGCCGTAATCAGGATTTCTGCCACTCCGAGAGCAAACTCTTCTCTAAGACAGTCTTCCTCAGCATTGTGAGCAAGCCAATCGATCCAGCCATCGCACAGGGATATGATGGAGGTAGGTGGAAGTACTTTAACGGCGCTACGGGCCACAGCGAATAGCCTCGCCTCAATGAAGTTTGTATTATGCGGCAAAGCTGCCATGACTGCTGGAGTCACGGCCTCAAAAATCGGCCAGGGGGGCGTCTCGCCGGTTTCCTCTACACGATTAAACATGATTAGCCGCTCAAGCATAGCTGCCGCGCAGGCGGGATTGCCGGCCAAGGTCACAAGGCCTTGAAGGACGGTGGTCTGTCGTGGGGAGTCGTAGTCTTTCCAACCAGTAATGGCACCTTTGAGCATAGCTAGCGCGCAGCTCGGATGATCGTCCGAAAAGAGTCGGACAAGCACATTGTCATCGTTATTCCGTGGCTTGGTCAGCCAAAGCCGGATAGATTCGGCACGAATTGCCGCCTCATCGTAGCTAAGAAGGCGCCCCAAGGCGATCTCAGTCAACTCGTTTGGAAAGGAGACAAAGTATTTCAAAACGCGAGCAGCGCGCTCAGCACTAACGAACGGACCTGATGAATCGTTGAGCAGATCGAGTTCGCTCGCAACATCGTCCCGGTCAATCTGATTGCTGAAATACTGGTCGAACAAACTGTCGGCATCCAGGAAGTCGTTGAAAGGTAAGTGTGCTTGGCCATTCGTCCATTCCAAATCATCGAGTTTGACAGACGTGACGCACGCAACCCATGTCGGGAGATTACGTCGTCGTTCAGTTGACATTGCGTCTAGGTGATGAAAAAGGAAAAGGAAACAAAGATCGCGCGTGGCGGGGAAGAAGGAGCGCAGACCGTCCTCGGCGGCGTCCAACAGTGTGTTACAAACATCAGGGTAGGATTGGAGATGATTGAACACCCAACTCAGATTGCGAGCAGTGGCGTGTGAAGTCTGCGGGAGTAGACAGAAAAGCCCACGTTGCACGGTTGTGATGGTACGACTGGCTTTTCGTCGGGTTAGTGGGTTTGAAATACTCTCAGCGGCAGCGCGATAGTAAGGATGAGCGAATGTGAAGAGTCCGCGATTATCCACTTTTAGCAGACGCCTTTGCTCAAAAGAGTCAAGCCAATCATTTTGATCATTTGTAAGTACGGGTGGCGAATCGTATTTGGGATGTTCCTCCTTTTGTTGAAGAGGCTTACCAATCGTGATTATTCTTCCAAGACGTGAAGATCTACCCGGCAAACTGTTTCCGCCAGATCCAATGACGAATGCCAATGTCGACTGGTCGATGGGTTCGTCTGAGGTAGTCACGATCGCTAGCGCCGCTATGAGTGGTTCCGATGGTTCTCCAGCCAGCGTGCGGCCAAGATCGGAGGCATCCTGTCTAGCGAAGCGCTCGATTTGCTCCAGATCACCTGATGAGGGGACCTGTGCGTGGTTGACAGCGAGATGCAGGAGACATCCCGGCTCGAGCGTCAAGACACCGTTTCGCAAAGCATCATGCACATTATCGCGAAGGTTGCGGGGTACATCGTAGCATTCAGCTTGCCTATGCCAGAGTTGCGCCAGAAATGGTGGCTGTAAGGTGTCAAGGTTTCGCCATCGATGGGGCCCTGTGGTCACGCCCGCAAGTGTGGTGGCACGTGCAACGAACAAGAGGCGGTCGGTTTCTTGCGCAACAATCAGTTTGCGATGTGGGCTCAACCGCGTAATGAGGGCACGCAGCCGAGAAAGGGTGCGGGTCGCTTCTGGTGTTAGATAAATTCCACCCAATGGGTCGTCGAGGAGTACTAGCCGCGCAGCATCTGACGACTCGACCAGAAAACGCTCCGCCTGATCGACATCTTGAATCTCCTTCACTTCATAGCCTTGGGATTGAAATGTGGAAGCAATCTGGCGCGCTGCCCATGTCTTGCCAATCCGATGTCGACCCGAAAGTAGGAGAACGCCCTCATTTGATAAGGCGTGGGAGAGATCTTCCTCTATGCCGCGACCTACATAATCTGGAGGTCGGATCGACTGTGGCATTGCTCGTTCAAGTTCAGATCGAATCAGCGGAAAAGCGTCAATCGCCTGCGTTTTCGCAGTCTTTATGGCGGCCCTACAGCGTCGGATGACATCACCGAGCCGGTCGCCAGGAATGTGATAGTCGCTCCGCAAGCGCTCAGCACAATAGGCCTCCAGCACAGGTTCATCTAGTTGTTCAAAAATGACCAAGCGCGAGAGTGTGGCGCGAATAATACCAGACATCAACTCCAATCGTTTTGCCAAGTATGAATTATGGGATTGCCGCTTCTTGTTTAGTAAGCTGCTAGGGTCGCCTGGGATCCATGCGACTGAGAAAGCATCCAGAAATGCCCGCGCCTGTGCAATACTCACGTGACCTTGATCGTGGGAGAAACTTGCCAAGTCCATTCTGAGAACGTAATGCGATGAGGCATCGTCGCAACGCCCCGACATGACCAGAATCGCAAGTCTGTTTGGATCGGAGATAAGCCGCTCGAGCAAAGTGTTCGTTTCGATTCGAGGGGGCGTATGGGCTAGACACGTTGCAACATCCGCAAGCTTAACTATTCCTGCTGCCCCCTTTACCTGTACTTCAGCCAAGAACGGTATTCCGTTTCGGTCAAAATAAAGTTCTCCATCTTCTCCTTCCTTTGGCTCCACAAAGAAACGTGCTGTCGGATTTTTCGCATGACGCAGAATTAGCGCAACACAAGCAATATCCTGAAAATCGAACTTCTGAGGTGCGATGATCGCAATAGACATGGAGCAATTCTACCCAGAGGGAGAGCAAGTGAATAACATCCTCCAAAGGAGGAGAAATACATTCGAATTGTGCTGGTTCAGCGTAAATCTAACAAATGGCCTTCGTTGCTAAGCTACTGATCAGTCTCTCTCTCTGGTATCGTCACGAGCCGAGAACTGCGTTTTTTTAGGCATAATGCTGGTTAGGCACCAAAACTCATACTAGCGCCCATTCCGGGACCACCATCTCCAGGGAATAGCCAACCTTGACTAGTGCTGTCAGAGATTCCGACTGCATTGGCCTTTTCATCGGGAGAAGTACTTCGATTATCCAGCAATCCGGTCCAGTTGAGTTCACCTCCTGCTTCTCGTAAGCGCCAAAGAGGTATCCAGGGACCAAGATCCGGGTTGTCCCGGGCGATAGAACCCAGTAGATCGGTCATAATGTCTGAACCTGGCCGGTCATCTCTCCGTATGGTTGCGGAAAGGCTGCCAGTCAGGTTGCGGACTTGCCACTCTGTATTGTCGGAAAAAGTTGCGGTCAATGAACGCAATTTCTCTTCAAGCTGACGAAAGGCACCTTTGATCTCTGTAAAGTTTGGTCGAAGCCCCTCCCAACGTTCTTGCCGGATGGCAGAGCCTCCCAAAGTTCCTCCGAGAAGACGCCGTAAAGGGCCTACCCACTCGTCCACATCTTCGAGAATCCGGGCAAGTTCTCCCAGGGGAACATTGTCAATAAAAGGCAGACCTACCCCGCCCAAATCCAGCAGTCGGGACCGATTTTCCTTTGCAGAATAATCTCCTCCCTTGGAGTGCAGGCTGGCTGTTTTTACAACGCCCCCCAGCAGGGAATCGAGAAACAGGTGATCCGTCCAGCCAACAGCGCTCTGTGTGCAACCAACCAATGGTGCTGGAAGAAGCACCAAGCGTCCACTTTGCATCAGTGGTCGTGCCTCAGTGGCAAGAAAGAGGGAAACGTCCTTGGGAAGATAGTTGGCCCAACCCACAGCCGCATGCCAGTCACTCTTCCCATTGATGGAACTCGATATTCTCATGTATCCCTGGCCACCGAATTCACCGACAGGACCCAGATTATCCGGCATGGGGACGAGACCCAAAGCCGGATGAAGCGGCCCCTTCCAGTGGATGACCACTGTGTCATAGAGGGGGCAGAAAATCCGTGCCCACAATTGAATATGAGCCACGCTGGCGGCATCAACGCAAATAGCGTTTTGGGGATCCGTATAAATGGCGGTGGAGATGCGGCTGAATCCACCTCGCCCCCAGATGTCAATCAGCTCCGAAAAGGCATGGCCGCCATCCTCAAGGACAGGAAATTCATCAAACCACGCCATGAGTGGTTGCAATTGCCGGGCTACGGCTTGCCGCAAACCTCCCGGTTCTGTTACCACCTGTCTCTCGATCTTTTGAGACTCCTCGGAATCCAGCCATTGAACCACGGCAAGCACATGATCATCGATCCAGGCAATATTTTTCCGCACATTGCTTCGTGTCTCATCTGAAATCCAGGGCAACTCCAGCAACGCCTCAAGGAGGGAACGTGATTCCTTGGGTTTCCCACTGAACAGCAGCGTCTCCGTCTCCCGAAGCCAAGCCTGCAGCCCCAGGTCTCGGAACCGCTCATCCGACATAATCCTTTCAGTGCGGACACGACGGAAGTACCCAGCCGCTTCAGTTTGCATTCCCAGTTTTTCCGCCGCCTCTCCCGTTTGAAAGCAAGTGTGCGCATAAAAGGGACCCACATTGCCTGTCAGGAGACCCTCAAATTTTCCTATGAATTCCATAGTTTCCTTGAAAGCCTCATAGGCGGAATGGCGGTGTTGGAGAGAAATTTGAAAATCGGGAGACTTGCCAGCCAGCCTGGACTCTATCCTGCCACGTGTTGCAAGGGTCGTTGCCTTAGCATTGGCCCACTGGTGTTGATCATCTCCCTTTTTCAAAGCTTCCAACCACTTGTCCGCTTCACCCAGGTACTCCCTGGCATCCTTTCCCAACCCTCGTGCGGCCTGAACCTCGGCCAATTGAATGGCAATGTTTACGGAACGGTTTGAATCCGGAATTGCTGCGGCCAGATCCAACGCCAAGTTCATCAACGGATGCATCCGGTCCAGATCCTGATCCTGCATCCGTCCAAACTCCTGAACCACTTCCTCGACCAATATTATAGCCCGCGAAAATGACACAAGTTTGTCGGCCAACAACTCCCGAACCAGAGCAAGGAAATTGTTCACATCTTCTTCTGTGTGGTTGTTGGTTTTGCACAAAGTTCGAAGCCAATTGGCCTGAAGTACTAGCTCCAAATCACCTTTTATCAATTTGGCAGCAACATCTCGAACCTGCTCCCTCAAAGCCAGGGCTTCCTGGAGACGTTCCATTTGCCAATGAGCTTGGATTTGAATGATCAAGGCCTCTGCGGTCAGATCCAGGTCCTGGCTTTCCTGTGCCGCATCTCGGGCAAATTGCAAAGCCTCCTCAGGCCTCTTGTCGAGACGAGCTAACAAAGCTTTTTCAAGATTTAGGTCGGCTGGGGAAATTCCAAGATCTTCCAGTTCCTGCAGATGGCCAGCAATGCGGTCAATGATCCCTTTGACCTCCTTACCCTCATGTCTTTTTGAGATCAGTAAATCGCCGAGATCCCGAGCTGCTGCCCGCAATGCGCTTCCTAAAATGTTACAGTCGTTGCTGTTCCGCGCCAAGCGAGCTGCTTCCTCAGCACATTGCACCGCTTTTTCAAAATCCAGGGATTGACAATGGGTCCAACGCTCATCAAGAAGCAGTTGAGGGTCTTTCCCAGGAGGATCTTTCTGGCTGGAAGGAGCATGGCCGAACAGGGCTTGTAAGGCCGGTTGGTCCAACAGCAGAAACACCTTGAAAATGTCCGCCTCGGACCATACATCACAGCGAATCCCCGGATGATCATTCCGGATGATATCTAGTTGTTTGACAATAGATGGCGGCAGGCCACGGGCATCGTTGTGAACGAAAACCCACTGAGACATATCTTCTTTCCAGTAAGTGAACGCTCCGATGAAATCATCCTTGATCTTTTGTTGGAGCATATGTTCTTTCATGAGATATGGGGCGTAGCACTGAAAAATAGTTCTGGTACTTTTCCGGTGGCCATCACATTTCAAATCCCCGCCTGGACCATAAGGACGAACAGCCTCGAAGTCGCTACCGAAGGCAAACCCAGCAATCCGAACAAACCAATCCTGGAACTCGGTACCTTTTTTGCTGTGAAAATGCGCTTTGAACCGTTCGACGTAAAAGGCATGTTTTACTTCATCCATGGGCTTTTCTCCCCACCCAGTTTCTCTATGGAAACCTGACAATATTCACCTTTCCGAATCCGGGGCTGTCCTGGTCACGCTGCCAAAGGCCAGTCGGCGAAAACAGCCTCGGCCTGTTCGATGAACCGCTCAATGAAGGGTTCGAAGTCCCCTGGCTTCACCCCACGGCGGCGCAGAACGCGCTTGACTGCCGCGCGCACGGCGGCCTTTACATCCTCCCGGTGCGGTTCTGTCCAATCCACCTTGAGGTTCTTTTTGATCACCTGTACCACCTCATGAACCAAATCCCGAAGGAACGGCTGGTCGTAAATGGATTGGTAGCTGTCTGCCACGGCATCGTAGAATGCCAGCTCATCTTCTGCAAGCCCCAGTTCGTGAGCGCGCTGGTCATCAACTTCTATCTCCTGGCGGATCCGGATCATTGCCTCCACCACGGCAGCGGCGTCAATCAGCCGATTGTGGTACCGTTTCAGCGTATCCTCAAGCATCTGCCGGAAGGAATTGGCCTTGACCAGGTTCTTCTTCTGGCGGAGCTGGAGTTCGTCGCGGAGGAGTTTCTCCAACAGCTTGAGCCGAAGATTGACGTGGGGACGGTCTTTGAAGGTCTGAAGGAAGTCATCGTCCAGGATGGAGATATCCGCCCGCTCTATTCCGGCTGCCTGGAAGATATCCACAACCCCTTCGGTTTCCACACTATCGTCTACCAGATCGCGGACCGCTTTTTCCAGATCCTTCTTGGGCTTGCGGCCGGGCATGGTTTTCAGGATTTGCTTACGGACCCGTTGGTAGAAGATCACCTCATCTGCATGAACTCGACAATCATCCAGATGTTTGACCAGCAGGAAAGCCGTGGTCAGTCTCAGCTCGGCCTGGAGAAATGAATCCCGGAGCGACTCATCCTCCGTGAGAGTTCCGAATGCCAGTGCGTAGAGGTCCTCGGTCTCAATGCTGGTCATCCTGCGCCAGCCAGCATAGTTTTGCCCCTGAGGCAGAAGCCCTCGCACATCTTCAAGACATGCCAGGAAAAGCGGTTTGGCGGATTCCTCGATGTCAGGCGCAGGATCTCCACGCCCACCGCCTTTGGAATATTTGTCCGTCGCCTCTCTCAATTCATCGCCAATGCCGATGTAATCCACGATCAGCCCGTGCGGCTTGTCCCGAAACACCCGGTTTACCCGTGAAATGGACTGGATCATGTTGTGGCCGCGCATAGGCTTATCGACATAGAGGGTGTGTAGGCATGGGATGTCGGTGCCGGTCAGCCACATATCACAGACGATGACCATCTTCAGAGGATCGTCTGGATCGATCATGCGCTGCTTAATGGCATCCCTCTGTGCCTTGGTGGTGAGGTGCCCGGCCTCACTCCATTCCTTGGGATCCTTGCCGAGATTGCCGGTCATGATCACCTTGATTTCTGGACACCCCTCGTGGGTAGTCAGTGCATCGTAGACCCGGACACAGTTCTCCCGCGTCATGCAAACCACCATGGCTTTGCCATCCAGAGTGGCGGAACGCTCCTGGAAATGGGTGAGGAGATCGCTGGCCAGATCCTTTACCCGATCCTTGGCTCCAGCCGCCGAAGCCAATGCTGCCCATCGGCTTTTTCGGCGTTCCAGGTCCGTGGCCTCCTCCGGATGTTCCTCGGCAATGTCCTGCAACGCTTCGTCCACGTCCTCACGCCCCAGATGCAGCTTGACCTGCCTGGGTTCGTAGAAAATGCGGACGGTCGCCTTGTCTTCCTGGGATTGGCGGATGTCGTAGGTATGGAAGACATCACCGAACACCTCCACGGTGTCCGCCCCACTGAAACTAATGGGGGTGCCGGTGAAACCCAGCCGCTTGGCATTGGGCAAGCCCTCGGCCAGATAGCGGGCATACCCTTCAAGGAAACCGTACTGTGACCGATGCGCTTCATCGGCGATAACCAGAATGTTATCCCGTTTGGAGAGAACCGGATGGTCCGTCTCTCCGATGTCCTTCTTCAAACGGAATTTCTCGATGGTGGTAAAGATGACCTCGCCACCCTCGGTGCGGAGCAGGCTGCGCAGGTCGTCCACCGAGTCGGCATGCTGAACATCTCCGACCAGGGTACGACCGGCCACGAACTGGTCATGAAGCTGATCGTCCAAATCGTTGCGATCCACCTGCACCACGAAGGTGGGATTCCGCAACTCCGGCATGCGGCGCAGCATTCCCACCAGGAACAGCATGGAGAGGGACTTCCCCGACCCGGTGGTGTGCCAGATGACGCCAACCCGCCGGTCGCCTCCATTGGCAAAGGAGGAGCGGGTGCGTTCAGCCGCCAGCCGGACGGCAAAGAACTGGTGATATTTGGCCCCCTTCTTGATGATGCGGTCGTTGGCGGTCTCAAAGACGATGAAGTCCCGCACATAGGCCAGGAACCGCTCTTTCTGAAATAGTCCCTCGATCAGCGTCTTCATGCTGCCAGTGGTGCCAGGTTCGACATTGAAACCATCGATGGATTTCCAGGGGGCGTACCACTCTTCCCCTGCGGTCCACATGCCATGCAGGGTGTTGACCCCATCACTGGCCACGGCGACGACATTGAACTCGAACAGTTGGGGGATTTCGTTGACGTAGTGCTGAATCTGGTTGAGCGCATCATCCACTGTGGGTTGGTCTGAGTAGGGATTTTTCAGCTCGAACACCGCCAGGGGAAGACCGTTGACAAATAGCACGATATCAGGTCGCCGATCGTTCTGGCCATGAACAGGGAGCTGGTTGACCACCTGGAAGCGGTTGTTCCTAAGCTGGGCCCAATCCACAGGATGGATATGGCGGAATTCTGTCCGCCCATCCGAGAATTCTACCTTGAGTTCAAAGCCTCGGGTAAGATTCTGATGGAAGGCCAAGTTGCGCCGTAGCGTGTCCACCCCTTCAGGACGGGATATGCGGGTCACTGCTTCAACCAAGGCCCCTTCGGGGAGATCTGGATATCTCCAAGCCAACTGTGTTTGCAGCACATCCAGCAGCACCACTTCATCATGAGCCCGGTCCAGATCGGGGCCGGCCACATGCTCCCAACCCAGCAACTCCAGTCGCTGGATGGTTGTCAGCTCGAATTCGGTCTCGGTGCCTCGGTGCCGGATCATCAATCGCTCCTTGGCTGTCAGTCGATATCGGCGTGGAGAGACCGGATCGCTTGCAATTCGAAACCACGGCCCACTTTCTTGAGCGTCCCGGAGCAACTGATCGTCTGTTCTTTTTTATGGGCGTCAATGGCCACCTGATAATCCTGCTCCTCCAGCAACATGGATATCTTGCGTGGCTTTTCATCAACAAACCCCAGAATCGTCACCCGGCCCTTTTCCTGCCCTTCGTGGCGTTCCAGTTTCACCACAGGCCCTTGCAGGTCGCAATCCTCAAGCGGTGAACTTTCCCGGAGAAGACGTCCAGCCTCGGCGATGAAGGGCATCCGATCTTCCTGGAACGACACCATTGTCGGCATTTCCTGGACCAGAGGCCGATTGCGGGACCAGGAAAATGAGATGTCTACCCGTCTGGCATGCTCATCTCCACCACCCGCCAAGCCTGTCACGGCATCGCACAGGTTAGCACTGACCCCTTCAGAGATGGCATCACTGAAAGATTGAAGATCCTCGCTCACGGCGGCCTGTTCTGCAGCGCGTTGCATGGCGTGCAGGGCAATGGACAGCCTTCCAACCACCTGTCTGGGAAATGGCTCTTCCACATCCAGGACGCCCTGACCAGATCTCAACAGAGGAGCCACTCGGGAATGGATGGTTAGAATGTAGCTGCCACGTTCACTTTGGCCAATACGCACCCCTTTCATATAATCCATGGCCTGGGTGGGCCTACGGGTAGGAAGAACAGCCTTTGGTTGAATCGTAGAACAGGCTGCGGATAGCATCATCTCTCTGGCTTGCTGGGCGATTTTGGCGTGTTCATCAATGGGTATGCTACCATCGGCCAAGGCGGGGTCCACCAGTCGAATCCGGATCACGTCAGCACCTGTAGTCAGCAGGTCGTTGAAAATCATCAACTGCGATCTCTGTTCTACATCCTCTAGCAGTTGGAGTGTCTCACTCATTCGTAAGGCAAAATCTCGGTATTCTCGTTGTAAAGGAAGAAGGATTTCATATTCGTCATCCTTGACCCAAACAGCCCATTTTCCCTCGGAACTGCTCTGTTGTGTCCATCCTGTGGAACGCAGATAGGCAGCGATTTCCAGGGGCCTCAGTTCCTTCATGAGGGCAGAATCACGGAGCATGGCTTTCATGGGGTGCCTCCTATCCCAATGCGTGTCATCAGTGCCTTCAAGGCATCCACAGTGAACATCTGGTGCCGTGGAACAGCGACAGTCTTGTTGGTGAAGTTGTCCGTGGCCGGTTCACCACGCAAGCTGATCCAATAGCCGCAGTAGCGCAGCAGCAACTGCTCCTCGGTGGCTTCTGCCCAATGCGCCAAATCATCAGGAACCCGCACCACAACCAGCACCCGTGGGACCATCACCTGTTCGTCCCTTAGGTCATCGTAATTCTTGATCTTCAGAGGAAAAGAGAATGCCTCGTCTCCATTTATGGGCGCGTTGGCCGTACACTTTAATTGAATGTCCAAACGCGGTGAACGCACACTTCCGTTGCCTCCTCTGGCGGCGATGGTCAGGTCAACGCTGTCATCGTCAACTTCGGGGCGGCTCACGCCAAAACCGGCGACGGCAGCCACAGCACGGACATAGGCTTCGCTGAATTTTTCTTTCTGAAGGTTCAGATCCATCATGCCACCTCAGCAGAATTGGAAGTGGGCGCTGTTTTGCGCTCCAAATGAGTTTCGAACAAAAAAGACGCCAGGGTGGCCGCAGCTCCTGTGGCGAGACGGGCATGGCGGGGCCTGATGCCACGATTGGTCTTGGCTGACGGGCCGTGGCCGGTTCCGTAGAGATTTCTCAGTTCGGCCATCCCTTGGGTGATCTGGCCAAAACTGCTGAGGATTTTGCGGATAGTCTCGGCCCCTTTGCTGGCTTCGTTGATGTCGTCCGGCAGCAGGGCAAGAGCTTTGGCGGTGCGCCGGACCAGCTTCTGCAAATCATCCTTGGCCGGATCTTCCCCTCGCTCCTCCAGGATGGTCTTGCAGACGGTCTCCACCAATTCCTTGGCGGTGCCAATGGCCAACTCTGGATCTCTTTCAACCGACGTTTCCATGCGGGTTATCTGTTGGGTCAAGTAGCTTGAATCCATAGCCCTAGCCATGTTCCGGATGCCATTCAGCGCCGGGTTGTCCGGAATTGCCCGGTGTCTGGCGGAAAAGACGGGGCGATCCGACATCCAGGTGGCAGGGTGGATTTCCCATCCATCGGCCCTCAGATAACCATTAATCAGGCCGACCAGATGATCGACTTCTTTGGGATCCTGACGTACTACGGGATGGAGCATCTCACAGAGGAAGCGCAACAGCGTTTCATCCGGCCCTTTCAGGATGTTGAAGCGGGAATCGAAGAATACCCAGTCATCGTCCCAGTCCTGGTTGTTTTCCCTGTGTTGCCAGATGTCCGCAGCTGCCGTTTTGAACTGGGGCCGACCATCATAAGATGGCATATTCTCCAGATCCCACAAACGGGACAGAAAATCGGTTTCCGGCAACCGTCCAGCCCAATTGACCTTTTCCAGAGTCAGGGCGTCGATGATGTTGCGACGGGTGTTCTCGGAAATCAGCTGACCGGTTGGGGGAACCTCCAGGATCCGGCGTACGGAGGGGGTAATGGGAAGCAGCACGCCGTCCCGGTAATCAAATCCATCCTGCTTCAGGCAATCAATCAACTCCTGGACAGCTTTCTGCATCCCGGTCGGATCCGGGGACGACGGCATATCCCGTTTGGAACGGACAATAATCTCCTGATACGCGGCGAGAAGTTTCCGGACGTCCGATGGACTGCTGAAATCCAAGGTATGGTAGTGCTGTTCCACACAGGCTCGGCGTTGACCGCTGACTTGTGGTTGATGCTCGGCATCAAAGCCAATACCTGCCTCTTCGAACAGCATCTCGATTTCGCGGATCAGCCAACCAACCAGGAACTCCCGGAACCGGTTCCGGGTTTTCTTGCTGATTAACTCTAATGGGGATGGTTGGGTGGTCATGCCTACACCCCGGGATAAAACGTTTTGCGGGATTTGAACATGGCGTCATCCATTTTAAAGAGCTGAAAAAACTCATAAATAAACGGAATATCCTGCGATTCTCTCATGATTTGCATATTCACGTCATCAATAAGAAAACTGAGAAACCGGATGATGGTGGCAGTATGGAAAGTGCCCCACTTCTGGATCACGGCCACTTGGGCGGCGTGATTGATAGCGTCGCCAACATTGGAAAATGGGCGTTCCTGTTCAGATGTTCCGATGACCATTACAATGTCATCAAGAGAAGTCCCCAATCCGATGGCTATCGCCTGATCTCTGGCTTTCCGCTTTTCGGTATAGTGCGTGGCCAACACCAAACTGCCCACCGTACTGAACCATGCGTTCAGAGGTTCATCGTCGTGAGAGGTGTTATTCCCAGTGACGTAATCCAGATTGTAATAGCGGGTTGATTTCCCGAACTTGGACAAAAATGCAATGATGGCCCGAGTTATGTCTGAATCGGGAAAGGCTTCCTCATGTCGGTCAGTGGGGTGGCGCTGTCGGATCTCCAACATGCGTGGAAATAGCGCAGAGATATCGTGTCCGAGATGTTTCAGGTTAGCATTGCTGGGAAATTGACCTGAATGGGAGTGGAGGTGGTCGAGAATGTAGATCAGTTTACCCAACCGCTCCATGCCGATGGAGAGGCTGAAGAACGCCTTGTTGTACAGGCCGTTCCGGTTCATGTCCGCCTTGCGCAGCGTGGTCAACCCCTCGCCGAGCATTTCCGAAGCGATGCCTGCCTCCCGCAACAGCGCATTGTTCCGGGGTGTGAACATTACGCCACTTCCTCCACCAACTTTTCGGCCTGCCAGAGTTGAAGTTCACCGGAAAACAGTCTGGGGAGCAGGGCATCTCGGGTGTTGGATAGAATGACCGATTCCTGATCATTCATGAAAATCTGGGAACGAATAGGTGATGTTTTCCTCTCGAACAAACCCATGATGGCTTCACATGGCACAAGAATATCAGAAATGGAGAAGTGCTCCGCCTTTACAGCCGGATACGCGCTTCCCTCTGCATTTGCCGTTAGATAGTCGGCATAATCATTCGATGTGGACCAATAATAGAGGTAATTAGATCCAACCTTGGAAGGAGACAAAACAACAAACCCTGTGGAAATAACCAGATCGTTTGAAGGTTCAGATATATATAGGTATGATTTGCGATTTGGCCTTACACACGACCATATCGTATCTCCATGCTTTACTAGTCTTTTCGCCCTGCTTGGGATCTCAGATGCTGCATATCTGGTTGATCCTAATAACCTTCCAACAGATACCGATGATATATCAATATAATCTATAGATTCTGTTCCGTGCCCCTTCCTGACGCTGGATTTATTAATGTTTACAACCTTCCCCATTTTTCTGAATTTCCACCCCCTCGGAATCGGTCCCAGATCCGACTCCTGGAAGGAATCAGGGAACAACGCGGCCAGTTCATCGCTGAGGCCGTAGGGCTTGCGGCCATCGGCTTTGGCCACCACCGGATCGAAATCGACGAACCAGGACTTGAACAGCACCTGGGCCATATCCTCCAGGGTCCGATTCATCTGCAGGTTCAGTTCGATCTTGTCATCCAATGCGCCCAGGACGCGGGCGATGGCTTCCTGATCGCGGAAAGACGGCAACGTGATTTTCATGAGCCGCTGGTCGGTCAAGCTCACGTAATCCGCCATATCCGTCTGACCTTTGACCCCACTGGCCTGCTCCCAGAACTCCCCGCTCAACATCCAGTAGTAGAGAAAGCGGGGGTGGATCACTCGGTGATCCAGGCTGCGCCAATAGGAAAGCTGCGGAGAGAAAACAAACGGAGGCGTGTCTTCAGTGACGAAAGCGAACCGGCCCACGGTTCCCTTGGATGTGAACACCACATCTCCAGGCCTGCTGCGCTTTTCACCGACTTTTTGGAGATCTGCCTCTGGGAAGTGGTCCGCATCGTCAAAATGGAAACCATCATTGATATTGCCTGCACGGGCAAATGGAAGGCCCGATGGAGACAACTCCGAGTTTTTTGCGCGGTATCCGTCCCCGATGGCCAGTAATTTCTGGTCAATCAGGTATTGGGTCTTGTATTCCCCTGGCTCAATTGGCACTCGATACCTCCTCCAGGACATCCTGGATCAGCGCCTCCAACTCACGCGATTTGGCAAATTGAGCCTGAAGCTGGGCTTTGAGCCGGGGAAACTGTTCCTCGAAAGGCTCGTCATCATCCCCATTGGCTTCGGATCCCACATAACGGCCCGGAGTCAGAACGTAGCGATGCTCGCGGATCTCATCCAGGGTGGCCACCCGGCAGAAACCGGGCTCGGGTTCGGGTTTTCCCTCCCGTTTGAACTGGCGGTAGACGGCGGCAATGCGTTCAACCTCCGCATCGCTCAGGGCCTTCTGCTTGCGGGAACCAGGAATCAACGCCCCCAGCTTGCGACCGTCGATGAACAGGATCTCCCCCTTGCGTTTGCGGAAGCCCTTCTTGCCATCCCGGTTTCGAGAGAGAAACCAAAGGGCGCAGGGAATCTGAGTATTGGCGAACAGTTGCCCGGTCAACTGGACGATGCAGTCCACATGGTCTCCATCCACCAGGGCCTTGCGCACTGCCAACCGGGCGGTTTCGCCATTGGACAGCTCGCCGGTGGCCATAACGAATCCTGCCGTACCCCCTTCGGCCAGATGATAGAGGAAGTGGAGAATCCACATGGTGTTGGCGTTGCGTGGGGAGAGAGGGAGCGCTTCATCCCCCCATTTCAGACGGGGATCCTTGGCGGGCACCTTGTGGGCCCCCCAGCCTTCCTCCCCCTTGGAGCCATCGTTGAACGGGGGATTGGCGAGAATGAAATCCGCCTTGGATGTGGCGTGCTGGTCGTCGGTGTAGGTGTTACCCAACTTGATGTTGCCGCCGACGCCATGGATGAAGAGGTTCATCCGGCACAGGCGATAGGTGAAGTCCTTGCTCTCCTGGCCCACGAAGGAGAGCCGCCCGCTGTGGCGGGTGAACTGGTCCGACTGCACGAACATGCCGCCGGAGCCACAGCAGGGGTCGTAGACCACCCCCTCGGTGGGCTCCAACATGGCCACCAGGGTGCGAACGATGCTGGATGGAGTGAAATATTCGCCTCCTCGCTTGCCCTCGGAGGAGGCGAATTCGCCAATGAAGTATTCGTAGACCCGGCCCAAGATGTCTTCACCACTATGGTCCTGCTGGAACACGTCCTTGGAGAAAAGATTGATCAGCCCCCGGATATTCTCCGCATCCAGATTGGATCCTGCAAAAACCCGAGGTAGCAGACCCCGGAGTTGACTCGGATATGCCTTCTCCAACTGATCGAGGATATCGTCCAGTTTAACCTTGATGTCGTCGGCTCGGGCTGCTTCTCGGATATTGCTCCAGCGCGCTGCTTCCGGGATTATGAAGGCACCCGCGCTGCGGTATTCGTCGGCATCTTCTAAAACAGTCATATCACCGTGGTAGTCGCTATTGGGGGCGTTGATCAGTGCCTCTAGCTCAGCGCGTCGCTTCTCATAACGCAAAGAGAGAAATCTTAGAAAAATGATAGGCAGGACATAGCGTTTATAATCTGCCGGTTCGATAGCTCCACGAAGATTGACTGCCGCCTGCCACAGTTCTTTGGTCAAGGTGGCTATCCCATTACTGTTGCCGGTATCCTCTTGTTGAATCTTCTTTCGTGGTGGCATGCCCCGGTCTCCTCCTCAAAATCAAAACAGCCAGGCAATAGCACGGCCAAACATCTTAATATAATTAATATCAATGTTAAATGACCTGTAAATTATAATTATATTTATGTATAATGTTTATAGTAAATGTAATTCCGTCCTATTTCCTGCAACAAATCATACATGGCAGAGCAGCAGCAGACTACAGCATTTTTCGATCTGTTTTCCGTTATCCCTATAGAATCTCATTGATGCTTCTCTAGACATATCCAATATATCATTGCATTTATAACTATTGTAAATATGTTTATTTGTTTGCCACCAAGACGGATCCTGACTTTTTGCAGTATGTACGATCGTGCCAAGTGGCGCAACCTCAAAAAATTGCTAACTCGTCATTACGAAAAGGATTACCGCAAAGGGATCCCTGCTCTGGAGACCCAGATATGTTACATGGGGTACACTAGAGCGTAATGTCATACGACATCAGCAATGAGATATGGCGGCGATTCCGCTTGATCCTGCTGATGCAAGCAGTACATCGGATTAACTTTCAACAATCTATATTGATTTAACCGTCGCATACAAAACAAAAAATCGATACTGCGATCGCACATTGAACCTGCTCATACAGAAAATACCGGCACCTCCACCGCCTCCTGCACCCGCACCGCACGCCCGTCTCTCACGGCGACCCGGTCTCCTACGTTGCCGGTTCCATCCAGCACCACTTCGACCACCCCCTGGGCCGTGGCCACCCTGGCCATTCCATTGGTGATCGAGATGATCCTGCCAGCCACCGGCGCTCTTCCGGCCAACATCTCGCGCAAATCAGACAACGGGCTCGACATAACGCACCAACTCCAGGGAAGTGGTCAATTTGTTGCCCTGGGCCACATGGCTCACGGAGGTAATCTTGCCGCGCCAGGAGCGGCCCATCAGGGCGTCATGGACTTCCACCAACTGCCCAGGCATGAAGCCGGGACGGTGCAGGCAGGTGAGAGAAACCTCCTGAAGTACCTCGCCTGCATCGATCTCGGCCCGACCACGAGAGCGTTTGGCATCGTCTGTGGAAAGCAGAGGATCGGAGATGTCCGCACCTCGGAACGCCCCGTCGTCCCTCTGACAAAAGATCTCGCCGGAGCCAAGCCGTATGCTGGTCGTGCCTGCAAAACGGACCCGGAACGGGAATTCATCGTGCCCGGCCACGCTCTCCGGCACCCAGGCGATCCAGTGTTGCATCATCGAGCGGTACGTCATTGACCGTGAAATTTTCCTTGAACGTCATGAAACGCATGGAACCGCGTCCATCAATGGCAGAGATCAGGTTGATCTTGAAACGTGCTCCCGTGGTTTTCACGATAGGAGTCTGTCCAATGGGTGCCCAGGTGGTTCCTGCATGGAAATCGG
>JADFWP010000030.1 GCA_015234115.1 Magnetococcales bacterium | reverse complement strand
TGGCGCGGGGTTGAATGAAGCCCTGATCCAGGGCGCCGACCCAGCGTACCATGTTTGCTGACTGAGAAAGCGATCTGCTTGGCAGAATCATTTTCCCCCTGGGGAACGCTTATCCCAGATTGCACAGTGGCGCAGCAAGTGGCGTGAATTCTGTTTCATGCTACACCGGATGCAAGTATGGTTTATTCCGTATATGTCATGGGAATTGGTATGCAATAAATGGAATATGATCCAAAAGCGGTTGAGCAACAAAAAAAGAAAGCGAAAACAACAAGTTGATAGCCTTATGAGCGAATCGTGTTAGCGCTTATGGGGCGAAGCCCTTGGGACTTTGGCCTTTGGCGCGCTTTTTCGGCAGCGCGCCTCCCGGTCGCAGCAGGCGACGCCTTTTGGCTAGAAATTCATGATCCCGAGATGGATGTGGGTTTTCTGTTCAAGGTTTTGACTTTAAACAAGAAAATTAAAAAATTATTTGTTTGAAGTCAAGACCCTGGGGGAGGAATCCCCCAGGCCCCTTCTTTTTTTTCAATGATGTCAGAACAATTCGAATCCGTCATCCTCTTCGGCCATCCGGCAGCTTTCTTCTTCGGCTTCCGCCTCTCCCAGCAGGGCGGCATGGATGCGGCGTTCGCTCTCCATGGTGTAGATGGCCCGCAACTCCTTGAAAGAATCCGCCATGGCCGCACACTCCGCCTCCAACGTGCCCAGCAGATCGCCGGCCTGCTCTTGTATGATGGTCTTGAGATTCTGCACGATGGCCGATGAACTGGCGCGCAACGCGGTGTGAAAGGTGATGTCCGAGGTCAACAGCATGATCTGATTGTAGGTGGCCTGGGTCTCGGCCAGGGATTCGGAGAAAATGGTCGCCAGATCCGCATTGCTCATCTCCAGCCGCCGGATGGTCAGCGGCACCCGCCGCAACATCACTCCGGCATTCATGATCTTCGGCGCGCCCTGCTCGGCGAATTCTCCGTTGATGGTCTGGATCGTCTCGGCGGCCTGCAACAACTCTTCCCCTTTCTGGTGCCCCTCGGCATGAATGCGTCGCGCCAACTCCTGAATCGCTTCGGTCAGGGTTTCGAGCTTGCCGCATCCTTTGGTGTTGACCTCGCGGGTCAAACCGGTCAGACGATGGGCGGTTTTGTCCAGGGTCTCCATGGCCTTGTGGGCCATGAAGAGAATGTTTTCGGTCTGGGAGAGGGTCTTGAGGATTTCGGCCAGCAAGGCATCGTCCAGGACCGGCAGCTTGAGCATGGCCGCCAGATGATATTCGGCCTCGGAGACATCCTGTTGGAACTCCATGCTGACGTTGCGGGCCGCGAAGATGGTTTTTTTCTGGGCCTCGGCCAGATCCGAAATGCGCGTCAGATGGCTGTGCATGGCCTGAACCGCCACCACCAGATCTGCGGAGGTCTCTTCGAGTTGTTCGACCGAAATGCGGGTCACCATGGCAAACCAGCGGCGTGGCGTGGCCTCCCCCTGGGCTTCGGCCAGGCGGGTGCGGGCCTGCCGCAACCCTTCGCTTACATGGGCCAGACGCTGGGCGGTGATGTCGTCGTACTGCATGGTTTGCATCATGTCGAACAATACGCCAGAATTGGCTTCGGCATGGCCTTCGATTTTCTGGCAGGCCTGGTCGATGGCGGTGATCGAGTGCCCCATGCGTCCCAGCACATCCCGGATCCTGGTCTTGAGCGCCTTGAGCCGGTGGCTGGAAAGATCCATGTCGGAGGCCATGCGGCGCGCCATCTGTTGCATCAGGGTCGAAGCCTCCCGCAACGAGGAGATCAGATCGTGGATCAGGGGTCGGATCTGACGCATCAGACTGTCGATGATGGCGCACTGGGTTTGGCGTTCCAGGGCGTCGCTTCCCTGGTTGAGGATCTGATCGGTCATCAGGGGCAGAAAGGCATCCTGCTCCAGGGTCAGGGACCAGAGGATCAACTCGTCCATGGTTTTGATGAAGGCGTGGGTCTGTTCCATCAAGCCGTCGAGTCGTTTGATGGCGGCTTCCACCTCGCGATGGATGCGGGTGAGATCCTGTTGCAGCGGTGCGAGTCCCTGGGCCTTGCCCTTGACCGAATGACGCTCCCGGATGGCGGCGGCCCGACTGGCGCTGGAGGCGAAACTGGCGGAGAAACCGCCCATGTGGTCCACGATGGCATGAAAACCGGTGGAACAGAGCGCCGGGGTCCGATCCAGGATGGTGATGATTTTATCCAATTGCAACAAGGCGGTCGCGAGGGGGGCAGGCTGGGACATCGGGCGGACTCCTGAGAGAGATGGCCGAGGGAGACAAACGGATTTCATTGTAGCAAGGTTTGTGATGACATCAAAGGCTGGTCAAGATGGAGGAATCAGGGGTATTCTGACATTTTGATCGGGAATGTTTGCAGCGCTTGGGAGAAACCTATGAACTTGAAAGTGGTGGAACAGACTGGACATGGCCAGCCGGTGCCGGCGGATGATCTGGGGGGCATCTCCAGCGAGGATCTGCGCCGCGTGGTGGAGCGGATCGAACGGCTGGAAGAGGAGAAACTCGGCATTGCCGCCGACATTCGCGCGATCTACGCCGAGGCCAAGGCCATGGGATTCGATCCCAAAATCGTGCGCAAGGTGGTCCGGCTGCGCAGCATGGAGCCGCATCAGGTGGAAGAGGAGGAGACTCTGACCGATCTCTACAAGCGCGCACTGGGCATGGAATGAGTGGTACGGTGTTGAAATTATTCGTCTCGTCCGCGCGGGGCATGGAGGCGTTGCTGGCCGACGAGGTGCGGGCCGCCGGCGGCAAACGGGTGCGTCCCTTGACGGCTGGCGTCTCCTTCGAGGGCGATTTCGCGGCGGTCTGTCGGCTTTGTCTGTATTCGCGGGTGGGCAGTCGTCTGTTGTTGCCTTTGGCGCGGGTGGCTGCCGATGAGATCGACGGCTTTTATCAGGCGGTGCTGGCGCTCCCCTGGGAGGATCATCTGCGACCGGAGGGCACCCTGGCGGTTGATTTTTCCGGCACCAATGCCGTGATCCGTCATACCCGCTTCGGGGCCATGAAGGTCAAGGATGCGGTGGTGGACCGGTTGCGGACGCAAAGCGGCGTGCGGCCTTCGGTGGCTTTCGAGCGGCCCGATCTGCGCATTCACGCCCGGCTGAGCGAAGGACGCGGGGTGGAGATTGCCATCGATCTCTCCGGCGAGGCGCTTCATCGGCGCGGTTATCGGGTCAACAGCGGCACCGCGCCGTTGAAGGAAAATCTTGCGGCGGCCATTCTGCTGCACGCCGGATGGCCGGAGATTGCCCGCGCCGGGGGGCGGCTGCTCGATCCGATGTGCGGTTCGGGCACGCTGCTGATCGAGGCGGCCTGGATGGCAGGGGATGTGGCGCCGGGTCTGGCGCGGGCGCATTTTGGGTTTTTCGGCTGGTCGGGGCATGATCCGGAGGTGTGGAATGCCGTTCTGGCCGAAGCCAGAGAGCGGGCCAGGGCGGGCCGGGGGGCGATTCCGGCGATTTTTGGTTATGATCAGGATCAGGCGGCCATCGATGCGGCGCTGGAGAATGTGGCCCATGCCGGACTGAACGACCGGATCCAGGTGGAAAAACGTTCCCTGGAGCATCTGGAGCGTCCCATGGGGGTGGCGGGGCTGGTGGCGGTCAATCCGCCCTATGGCGAACGCCAGGGGGAGATCGAGCGGCTGGAATCCACCTATACCCTGCTCGGCAACCGGCTGCGGACCCGGTTGCAGGGGTGGCAGGGCGCGGTGTTCACGGCGGCGCCGACGTTGGCCGCGGCGTTGGGGGTGCAGCCGCGCGCGACCAGGGTTTTGTACAATGGTGCGTTGCCCTGTCGGTTGTTGCTGCTCGATCCGGCTGAAGCGTCCAGGACGGCGCAGGCGCCGGCCACCGTCGAAACCGTGGAACCGCCGCCGCTGCCCGGTGATCCGAACGGGCCGGGTGCCATCATGTTGATCAACCGTCTGCGCAAGAATCGCAAACGGCTGGACCGCTGGTTGAAGCGGGATGGGGTGAGTTGTTATCGGCTGTATGATGCGGACATGCCGGAATATGCCGTGGCCGTGGATGTGTATGGCGACTGGATCCATTTGCAGGAGTACCGGCCTCCTGCCGGGGTGGATCCCGAGGTGGCGCGGCGGCGGCTGGGCGAGGTGCTGGCGGCCATTCCGGCGGCTTTGGGGGTGGCGCCGGAGCGGATTCATCTCAAGACCCGCAGGCGTCAGTCCGAAGGCGCGGGCGGGCAGTACCGCAAGCTGGGGGAGGAGGGGGAATTCGTCACCGTGGAGGAGGGGGGATTGCGTTTCCTGGTCAATTTCACCGACTCGTTGGATGTGGGACTGTTTCTCGATCATGCCCCGCTGCGCCGCATGATCCGGGAGGGCAGTGGCGGCAAACGGTTTTTGAATCTTTTTGGTTATACCGGGAGCGCAACCGTGCATGCGGCAGCCGGGGGGGCGCAGGCAACGGTCACCGTGGATCTGTCGCGTCATTATCTGGATTGGGCGGGCCGCAATCTGGCGTTGAACGGTTTTTCCGGGTTGTCTCATCGTCTGGTGCGGGCGGACTGCCTGGAGTGGCTGGACGAAATGGTGCAGAGCGGGAGTGCGGAGCGGTTCGGGCTGATTCTGCTCGATCCGCCGACTTTTTCCAATTCGGCCCGCATGGAGCGTTCTTTTGATCTGCAACGGGAGCACCCCCGCATGATCACCCAGGCCGCCCGGCTGCTCACCCCGGACGGGGTGTTGTTTTTCTCCACCAATTCGCGGCGTTTCCGCCTGGATGCGGATGCCCTGCCCGCCGGACTGCGGGTCGCGGAGATCACCCGAGCCACCATTGGTCCCGATTTTCAGGCCAATCCGCGCATTCACCACTGCTGGCGTCTCTCCTGGAGCGATGTGGGTGGTGCGTAAGATTTTTTTTGGCGTTTGGTGGCGGATTCGGGTAGATTGTTCAAGATTTTATCCGTGCGACTTCGGGGTCGCATCAACCGCTCGTGTGGAGATTTTCGTTTTGGGAGGTGTGTGATGGGTGGCAAGGAAGAGTATCGGCTGGTGACACGGAGCGATTTCGATGGCCTCGTGTGTGCGGTGCTGTTGAAGGAATTGGGAATCATTAACGATATCAAATTCGTGCATCCCAAGGATATGCAGGATGGCAAGATTGCGATCACCGATCGCGACATCACCACCAATCTGCCGTATGTCGAGGGGGTCTATCTGGCTTTCGATCATCATCTGAGCGAAACCATTCGCCGTGGGGTGGAAAAACCGGATAATCACATCATTCATCCCGAGGCGCCGTCAGCGGCACGGGTGGTGTATGATTATTATGGCGGTGCCGCAGCCTTTCCGCGCATCTCGCAAGAGATCATGGAGGCGGTGGACAAGGGCGATGCCGCCCGTTTCAACCGGGAAGAGATTCTTCATCCCACCGGCTGGGTGTTGATGAACTATTTGATGGATGCCCGTACCGGTCTGGGGCGGTTCCGGACTTTCCGGGTTTCCAACTATCAGTTGATGATGCAACTGATCGACAACTGTCGCGAGATGTCCATTGCCGAGATTCTGGAACTGCCGGATGTCAAGGAGCGGGTGGACGTTTATTTCGAGCACGAAGGTCAGTTCAAGGAACAGTTGCAGCGTTGTTCCACGGTTCACGACAATCTGGTGGTGCTGGATCTGCGCAACGAAGAGACCATCTGGGCCGGCAACCGGTTCATGATCTATGCCCTTTATCCCCAGTGCAACATCTCCATCCATGTGTTGTGGGGCTTCCAGAAACAGAACACGGTCTTTGCCATTGGCAAGTCGATTCTGGATCGCCGTTCCAAAACCAACGTCGGCGAGTTGGCATTGAGCTATGGCGGGGGTGGTCATGAAAATGCCGGCACCTGTCAGGTGGCCAATGACGTGGCGGATGAAAAACTCAAGGAACTGATCGCCCGGATCACCGCAGACGGTTGAGGTTCGGATCGCTGATCGCCGCATCCGTGTCGTGCGGGTGCGGGTCGGTCATGGCGATCGCATTGAAAGAAAAGAAGGGGTCTGGGGGATTCTTCCCCCAGGGTTTTGACTCTAGAGCAAAAACATTTCTAAAAAAATTCTGTTTCAAAGTCAGAACCCTGGGGGAGGAATCCCCCAGACCCTCTTTTTTCTGTCAAATGTGGTGTCGTTCGAACTGTCTTTGAACCGGGAGCACCGCTTTGAACGCCATGCCCGCCTTTCGGTTGGAACCCTCCTTGTATCAACAACTGCTCGATCTGCCGGAGCATCAGGTCGGCGAGATCATCGGCGGGCAGCTTCATGTGCACTCCCGGCCATCCGGACCGCATGGCGTGGCGGGTGGCGGCGTGTTTCTGGACACCTGTGGTCCGTTTCAAAGGGGGGCGGGCGGTCCCGGCGGGTGGTGGATCATGCCGGAACCTGAGTTGCATCTGATCCGGGATGTGGAGGTGGTGGTGCCGGATGTGGCCGGATGGCGCAAGGAGCGGATGCCGCAGGTTCCCCAAGGTCATCGGTTCGAGGTGGTGCCGGATTGGGTGTGCGAAGTGCTTTCGCCCACCACGGCGCGCAGGGATCGGGGGGTGAAACTGGCGCTGTATGCCCGGTACGGGGTCGCGTTTTGTTGGTTGATCGATCCCGGAGTGCAGACCTTGGAGGTTCTGACGCTGGTGCAGGGGCGTTGGCAGTTGGCAGGGGTGCATGGGGGCGCGGATCGGGTTCAGGTGCCGCCGTTCGAGGCGGTGACCATGGATCTTTCCGGGTGGTGGCTGGCGGAGACAACCTCCAAACCTTTGGATGTCTTTGAACCGGGAGCACCGCTTTGAACGCCATGCCCGCTTTTCGGTTGGAACCCTCCTTGTATCAACAACTGCTCGATCTGCCGGAACATCAGGTCGGCGAGATCATCGGCGGGCAGCTTCATGTGCACTCCCGGCCATCCGGACCGCATGGTCAGGTCAGCATCGGGGTGATGTCCGATACCTATCTGCCTTTCCAGCGGGGCAATGGCGGTCCCGGCGGGTGGTGGATCATGCCGGAACCCGAACTGCATCTGATCCGGGATGTGGAGGTGGTGGTGCCGGATGTGGCCGGATGGCGCAAGGAGCGGATGCCGCAGGTTCCCCAGGGTCATCGGTTCGAGGTGGTGCCGGATTGGGTGTGCGAAGTGCTTTCGCCCACCACGGCGCGCAGGGATCGGGGGGTGAAACTGGCGCTGTATGCCCGGTACGGGGTCGCGTTTTGTTGGTTGATCGATCCCGGAGTGCAGACCTTGGAGGTTTTGACGCTGGTGCAGGGGCGTTGGCAGTTGGCAGGGGTGCATGGGGGCGCGGATCGGGTTCAGGTGCCGCCGTTCGAAGCGGTGACCATGGATCTTTCCGGGTGGTGGCTGGCGGAAGAGTGAGCGCAACAGCATGAATCAAGGGTGGGCGTTTTTTCTGGGACGTGTTTTGATCGGGTGGTCTTGCGGTCTGCTGGCCTTTCCGGCCTGGTCGGCTCCCCTGGGCGCGGTTCCTGGCGAGCGGTTGCGCTACAACATCCATTGGATGGCCGTGCCTGCGGGATCGGCCTACATGGAGGTGCGACCGGCTCCGACCGGCCATTATGCCCTGGTTTCGGGGGTGGAGTCGATCGGTGTGGTCAGATTGTTGCATCCGGTGAACGATCGTCTGGAGGCCGAAGGGGTGATGACGCCGGGCGGGGGGCTGTCGGCGCGCTATTTTGCCAAGCATCAGCAGCGCGGGGAGCAGAAACGGCTGATCGAATACCGTTTTGATCGGGAATGGGGCGAGGTGGCGCGCACCCAGACCGGAGAGGAGCCGGTGGCCATTGGCGGGGTGACGCCCCATGTGGATGATGTGCTCACCGGGTTTTACGGTTTGCGGGGCTGTTCCCGGCTGGTGCCTGGAGCCACCCTCTATCTGCCCATGGTGGATGGCAAAAAGGTCTATCAGGTCGAGGCGGCGGTGGGTGCGCACGAGCGGATCGCCACCCCGTTGGGAATGTTCGATGTCTTGCCGATCACCATGATGGTGGGCAATTCGGATCTGTTCCGGCTGGAAGGCTCGATTGTGGTCTGGCTCACCAACGATGCCAGGCGTCTGCCGGTCAAGGTGGAGAGTCGCATCGATTTCAAGAGTGTCGCGGCGGATCTGGTCTCCTATGACGATGGCCGGGGCGAGCGGCGCGAAGTGAAAGAGTCCAAATAAACCGCGACCATTGAAAGAAAAGAGAGGGTCTGGGGGATTCTTCCTCCAGGGTTTTGACTTTAAACAAAAAATTTTTAAAAAATGTTTTTTTTTGAAGTCAAAACCCTGGGGTAAGAATCCCCCAGACCCCCTCTTTTCTTTCACTCGTGTCCATTGTTGAATGACCTTGCCTGGTCAGGAAGAGGGTCTGTCATGGAAAACCGGTTTGCCGTGGTGATTCCCGCCCGTTATGCTTCGACCCGTCTGCCGGGCAAGCCGCTGCTCGATCTGGGTGGCAAACCGATGATCCAGTGGGTCTGCGAGGCGGCTTCCCGTTCCTCTGCCCGTTCGGTGGTGGTGGCCACGGATGATGCGCGCATCTTCGATGCGGTGCTGGCTTTCGGTGGTCGGGCGGTGATGACCGCGCCGGATCATGTGTCGGGCACGGATCGGGTGGCCGAGGCGGCCGCCACGCTGGACGAACCGGTGATCGTCAACGTGCAGGGGGATGAACCCTTTCTCGATCCGGCCCTGATCGATCTGGTGGCCAGCCCGTTGCTGGCCGATCCCACGCTGCCCATCGCCACGCTGGCCCATCCGGTTCTGGACCCTGCCGAGGTGTTCAATCCCAATGTGGTCAAGGTGGTCTGCGACCGGCTGGGGCATGCGCTCTATTTCTCCCGTGCGCCGATCCCCTGGGATCGGGACCAGTGGGGCGCGGGCAGGACGACGGATGACCTTCTGGCCACCGGACTGTTGCGTCATGTGGGCGTGTATGGTTTCCGGGCCGATTTTCTGCGCCGTTTCGCTGCGCTGGAGCCGACCTTTCTGGAGCAGCGGGAGCGGCTGGAGCAGTTGCGCGCCCTGGAGCACGGCCACCGCATCCGGGTGATGGTGACGCAACTCAAGGTCAGGGGCGGGGTGGACGTTCCCGAGGATCTGGAGCGGGTCCGGGCCGGGTTGGCCGCATGAGCGCGTCAGGGGATGGTCCGCGCGCCTGGCAGTTGAGCGATTTCGATTATGTGTTGCCTCCGGAGGCCATTGCCCAACGTCCGGTCACCCCCCGTGATGCGGCGCGGCTGCTGGTGAGCCGTTCCGGGGGGATCACGGATGGCGTTTTCCGGGATTTGACCGCCTGGCTGGAGCCGGGTGATTTATTGGTGCTCAACGACACGCGGGTGATTCCGGCCCGCCTTTATGGTCACAAACCGACCGGCGGTCGGGTGGAGATTCTGCTGTCGCGACCTCGGGAAGGGGAAGGGGTGTGGGAGGCGCTGATCGGGGGCAACCGGCCAGTGCGCATCGGCAGTGAGATTGTCCTGGCCGAGGGATTTTCCGCCCGGGTCGAGGGGCGCGAGGCCGAACGCTTCGTGATCCGTTTGCAGACCGGCTCCGGGGAGACGGTGGCGCAGGCTCTGGAGCGTTATGGTCAGCTGCCCCTGCCGCCCTATATCGTCTCTTCCGATCCGGAAGAGAACCGTACCCGCTATCAGACGGTCTTTGCCCGCCATCCTGGTGCCGTGGCTGCCCCGACTGCGGGTCTGCATTTCACTCCGGAGTTGCTGGATGCGTTGCAGGCCAAAGGGGTCGAGCGCGTCATGGGCACGTTGCATGTCGGGCTGGGCACCTTTCAACCGGTGCGCTGCGAGGCACTGGCCGACCATGTGATGCACCGGGAGTGGTTTTCCTTGACAGCGGATGTGGCGCGAAAAGTGAATGCGACCAAACGTGCCGGAGGGCGGGTGGTGGCGGTCGGCACCACGGTTGCGCGCATGCTGGAGTCGGCGTGTGACGCTTCGGGTGCGCTGGCGGCCATGGAGGGCGAAACCGGCCTGTTCATTCTGCCGGGGTATCGTTTTCGCGCCGTGGATCGGCTGATCACCAATTTTCATCTGCCGAAATCGACCTTGTTGATGTTGGTGGCCGCGTTCACCGGCAAGGTCAGGCAGGAGCGGGATTATGCCCATGCCGTGGCTGCGGGCTATCGGTTCTACTCCTATGGGGATGCCAACCTGTTGTTTCCGGAGCGGGAAGCTTGATCGATGGAGAGGCGATTTTCTTTTCAATTGCTGCGAGTGGATCCGACCGGTGCCCGGCGGGGGCGGATCAGCACGCCGCGCGGCATCATCGAGACACCGGCTTTCATGCCCGTGGGGACGGCGGCCACGGTCAAGACCATGGATCCGGACGAGGTGCGCGCCACCGGGGCCGGCATCCTGTTGGCCAACACCTATCATCTGTTTTTGCGTCCCGGTCACGAGACTGTGGCCCGACTGGGTGGGTTGCACACCTTCATGCAGTGGGCCGGGCCGATTCTGACCGATTCGGGAGGGTATCAGGTTTTCAGTCTGGCCTCGTTGCGCAAAATCAGCGAAGAGGGGGTGGCTTTTCGTTCCCACCTGGATGGCTCGGCCCGTTTCCTGAGTCCCGAAATCGCGGTGCGGGTGCAGGAGCGGCTGGATTCCGACATCCTGATGCAGTTGGATGAGTGTCCCCCCTATCCGGCGGAACGGGGCTATCTGGCCCGTTCCATGGAGTTGTCGTTGCGTTGGGCGGCCCGCTGCAAGGCGGCCCGCAGCGACGAACACGATGGCCGCGCCCTGTTTGGCATCATGCAGGGAGGCATGGAGCGGGATCTGCGTCAGGCGTCCGCCGAGGGGCTGATTGAAATCGGTTTCGATGGTTATGCCCTGGGCGGGTTGTCGGTGGGGGAACCCAAACCGCTCATGGCCGAGGTGCTCTCCTATGCTCCGGCCTTTCTGCCCGCCGATCGTCCCCGCTATCTGATGGGCGTGGGCAAGCCCGAGGATCTGGTCATGGCGGTGGCGCGCGGGGTGGACATGTTCGACTGCGTGTTGCCGACCCGCAATGCCCGCAATGGACAACTTTTCACCCGGTATGGGGCCATCAACGTCAAAAGCGCCCGCTTCCGCGAAGATCCCAATCCGGCGGATCCGGAGTGCGGTTGTTCCACCTGCCGTCGTTTTGGTCTGGCCTATCTGCACCATCTGTTCCGCGCCAAGGAGATTCTTGGCCATCGGCTGATGACCCTGCACAATCTGCATTATTATCAGGATCTCATGGCCGGAATGCGCGCCGCGATCAGCGCGGACCGCTTCGATGCGTTCCAGAAGGAGTTCCATGCCCGGCGCGCGGGAGAGAATCCATGTCCCTGAGTTCCAAACTGCTCTGGATCGCGGTGCTGGCGGCCGGATTGTTCATCGGTTTTTCCGGGATGGTGCAACGGTATGTGATCTATCCGAGTTTCGAGCATCTCGATGCTGTGGAAGCCACGGAAAATGGTCATCGGAGCGTCAAGGCGATTCAGCGCGAGTTGCATCATCTGGGGTTGATGGCAAAGGATTGGAGTTTTTGGGATGATACTTATAAATTTATAAATGACAAGAATCAAGAATATTTAGAGAGCAATCTATCGCCGGATGGATTTTCCAACACAAATATAGATCTTTTATTTTATTACGATCTGGAAGAGCGCGTCGTCTGGGGCCATTATTTCGACAACGAGAAGAAAATGCATGAATGGCCGGATTTCCCCGTCAATCGTGTCGGCCATCCGTTGCGCCAGTACCCGCAACCCCAGGAAGGCAACAGAGGCATTCTGATAACGGAAAACGGGCCCATGTTGGTGGCCTCGTTTCCCATCCTGCCGAGTGATCGCAAGGGGCCGATGCGCGGCAGTCTGATCATGGGACGTTTTCTGGATGAGGATCTGATCCAGACTCTGCGGGAACAGACCGATGTGTTTTTCAATGTGTTTGAGGCCGACGCCGAGCTTGCGGAGGGGGAGCAGGCGATCTGGGAGCAGTTGTCCCGGGAGAATGCCCCGGACTATGTGTTGCGGGTCGATGAGAACCGGAGCCATTATTACACGCTGTTGCCTGCCGTGGATTCCAATGAGTCTTTATTGTTGCGCGCCGATACCGGAAGAGGTCATGTGGTGCTGGGCAGCAAGGTGATCGTGACGGGCATGCTGTTTCAGTATCTCTCTGCCATGATCACCCTGGCGGTGCTGATGTTGTTCTTGCGCCGGGTGATCATCCGGCCGATTCAGGCGTTGACCTGTCGGATCAAGGCCGGGGATTTGTCGGCCATCGCGCCGGAGTCCGGAGAGCCTGCGCGTGACGAGATTGATATTCTGGGGCAATACAAGCTCGCCCTGGAACAGGCGGTGGCCGAGCGGACCCGCGAGTTGGTGGTGGCCAAGGATGTCGCCTTGGGGGCTTCCCGCGCCAAGGGGGAGTTTCTGGCCACGATGAGCCATGAAATCCGGACTCCGATGAATGTGATCATCGGTTTCAGCGAGATTCTCGAAGAGCGCGCCACGTTGAGTGCCGAGGAGCGCAGCCATCTGGCCGCCATCAAGAATGCCGGGAATGCCCTGCTGTGTCTGATCAACGACATTCTCGATCTGGCCAAGGTGGAGGCCGGTCGGCTGGTGGTGGAGCGGATTCCATTCGGCTTGCGGGAGTTGGTGGATGGTTCGGTGGCCTTTTTCGCGGGAGCGGCACAGGGCAAGGGTCTGGCGCTGGAAAAGGAGATCGATCCCGCCATTCCGGAACGTCTGATCGGCGACCGGGTGCGGATTCGTCAGATTCTGGTGAATCTGCTGGGCAATGCCGTCAAATTCACCCCGGCAGGCAAGGTCGCGTTGCGCTTGCGCGAAGAGGTGCGCTCGGATCGGGTGGTGGTGGTGACCTTTGTGGTCGAGGATACGGGGATCGGATTGCCCGAGGAGAAATTGCAGGCGATCTTCGAGGCGTTCACCCAGGCCGATTCTTCCAATACGCGCCAGTTTGGCGGCACCGGGCTGGGTCTGACGATCTGCGCCCGTCTGGCCGAGGCCATGGGCGGGGTGGTCTGGGCCGAAAGTCCGGGCGTGGGCGCCGGGAGCCGGTTCTGTTTTTCCGTTCCGCTGATGATCGATCCTTCGGCGCGGGAGGCCCCTGTGGTGTCCGTTGCGGCGCTCATCCCTCCGGTTGCGATGGCGCCGAGCGCGCCGCTTGCGATTCTGGTGGTGGAGGATTCCGAGGACAACCGTTTGTTGCTCGGCACCATTCTGGGCCAGGAAGGACATCGGGTCGAGATGGCATTTCATGGGCAGGAGGCGGTGGATCGTTGTTTCCGGGGAGAGCGGTTCGATGTGATCATCATGGATATTCAAATGCCGGTCATGGATGGTTACGAGGCCACCCGCGCCTTGCGTGGTCTGGAGCGGGCGCGCGGTGACCGGCCCACGCCGATCATCGCCTTGACCGCCCATGCGATGATCGGAGAAAAGGAACGTTGTATGGAAGCGGGTTGTGATCTGTTTCTGACCAAACCGATCAAACGCAATCGGCTGTTGGCCGAATTGCAGGGACTGCTTGGTGGCCGGTGAGCAGAGATAAAGCGCGGCGCATGGCATGGTCGAGCAAAAGCGACAGTGTTGAGAATGGGGTTGTTGAGAACCTGGTAAAATTTTTGCGCGATTTTCTTTTTGAGTTGCTGCGGGGGCAGGGATCCAATATTCTAACGATCAGCGTCGGAGGGGCTTTTTTCGATCCGACGGGCGCCATGCGAATGGTGTCATTCAAATTAAAGTGACCAGATACTTGATGACTTGTGGTGGAGTGCGTCGGCAGTTCCGGTGGTGTCGTACAAAGGGTGCTTTTCCGGGTGACTCCATGGAGGCCTGGTCGGTTTTCTTCGTGTGAGGGGTGTGTGGAGTTGTACGACAGTTCCGGAGGTGCGATCCCCCCATGAAAGGCATTCTGCTCCATCGTCGCTACTGGATACTGCCGTTTCTGATTTGGACCGGCCTTTTGTTTGCCTCGTATGCCTGGAATGCCAACAACCTGGATCGCCAGGGGGTGGAGTTGGCGCTCAATCGGGGCCGGGTGGTGTTTCAGTTCGTCGAGACGGTCCGACTCTGGAACGCCCAGCATGGAGGGGTCTATGTGCCAACCACCGAGACGACCCCGCCCAATCCCTATCTGCCGGATCATCGCGACCTGGAGAGCACCTCCGGGGAGCGTTTTACCCGGCTCAATCCCGCCTACATGACCCGGCAGATCGCCGAGGTGGCCTTGCAACTCGGCCACATGTCGTTGCATCTCACCAGTCTCAACCCTCTGCGACCTGAAAATGCCCCGGATTCCTGGGAGAGCGAGGCGTTGCGCGCGTTCGAGTCCGGCACGCCGGAGCGCATCGTGCTGCTCGATGGCGATCAGCCCAGTTATCGTTTCATGGCCCCTTTGGTGACCCGTCCGGCGTGTCTGGCGTGTCATGCCCATCAGGGGTATCGCGAGGGGGATGTGCGGGGCGGATTGAGCATCACGTTTCCGGCTGCCGACATTCAGGATGCCATGGCCGCGCAGAAACGTCTGGTGCTGGTCTATCATCTGGTGGCATGGCTGCTGTGGACCGCGATTTCGTTGGTGCTGCTGATGCAGATGCGGACCACGCTGCTGCGGTTGCAATCGGAAAACGAGCGTCAGGAGGCGTTGGTCGCCGAACGGACCGCCGAACTGGTGACTGCGATGCGTCATCGTCAGCATGCCGACGATCAGTTGCACACCATCACCCAGGCGTTGCACGATGCCATTGTTTCGGTGAGCGAAGAGGGGCGGATCGTCTTCTGGAACCGGGCTGCGGAAGCGATCTTTGGCCACGACCGCGAGGCGGTGATCGGCGAACCGATGACTTTTCTGGTGCCGGAGCCGTTGCGGAGCGTGCACGAAAGCGCGATGGCGCGGATCCGTCAGGCCGAGGCGGCCCAGCCTGCCGGTCGCACGTTCGAGGCCATGGGGCGTCACCGGGATGGTCATGAATTTCCGGTGGAGATTTCGGTCTCCTCCTGGACCGATGGGGATGGACGCCTCTTTTTCGCGGCGGTGTTGCGGGATATTTCGGCCCGCAAGCAGGCCGAAGAGATTTTGCGAAAGAGTCGTGAAGGGTTGGCCAAGGCGCAGGAGCTGGCCCATCTGGGCAGTTGGGAGTGGGAGATTGTCCGGGATCGGCTGGCCTGGTCGGATGAGGTTTACCGGATTTTCGGGTCTGAGCCGGGCGCCTTTGCGGCGGATTACGGCACCTTCGAGGCGGCGATCCATCCGGATGATCGGCTGCGGGTGCGGGATGCCGTGGCCCGCTCCCTGGAAGATGAGATTCCTTACGAAGTGGAACATCGCATCATTCGTCCGGATGGCGCGGTACGGGTGGTGGTGGAGTTGGGCGAGTTGCGCCATGACGCCTCGGGGCGGCCGGTGAGCATGGTGGGCACGGTGCAGGACATTACGGAACGCAAACGGTTCGAAGAGGAGTTGCGGCGTGCCAAGGAGGAGGCCGAAGCCGGCAACCGGGCCAAGAGCGAATTTCTGGCGGTGATGAGTCATGAGTTTCGCACGCCGATGAATGCCATCATCGGATTTTCCGATCTGTTGGCTTCGAGCCGACTGGATGCCGAACAGCGGGAGTGGGTGCAGGGGGTGTTGGCGGCGAGTCGCGGGCTGGTGGGGTTGATCAACGACATGCTGGAGTGGGCCTGGTCCAAATCCGGCGAAGGGGTTTCCGAAGGCACCGAATTTCGTGTGGATCGGCTGGTGGATGAGTTGGCGGCTGCGGCCATGGTGCAGGCCAAGCGGAAAGGGTTGCGGTTGCAGATCCGGATTGCGGCGGCGGTGCCGGTGCAGGTGCGGGGCGAGGAGAAGGCCTTGCGACTGGTGTTGCGCAATCTGTTGGGCAATGCGGTCAAGTTCACCGATGTCGGGACCATTGGTCTGGAGGTTGACGTTGGCGAGGAGAGTGCGCGCGGCGGTCGGATGGTGCGTTTTGCCGTGCGCGATACGGGCATGGGCATTCCGCCGGACAAACTGGCGGTGATTTTTGATCCGTTTACCCAGGTGGACTCTTCCCATTCGCGCAAGTTCGGCGGCACGGGTTTGGGGTTGGCCCTGTGCCGACGGTTGGTGGAGCGGGCGGGCGGTCATTTGTGGGTTGAAAGTACGGTCGGAGCCGGCAGCATTTTTTATTTCACCATGCCGCTGCTGGCGGTGGCGGTGGTGGACGGCGGGGAGCGGGGTCGGCTGGAGAGCGTCGCGGCGTCGGGTTCCGTGGCTGGCGGGGCGTTTGGCGGGGCGTTGCGGTTGTTGCTGGTGGAGGATGATCCGGTCAATCGCAAGGTGAGCAGTGTCATGCTGGGCAAGTTGGGGTTGGCTTTTGATGTGGCCGAGAACGGGGTCGAGGCGTTGGAGAAACTGCACGCCGCGCCTTTTGATCTGGTCTTGATGGATTGTCAGATGCCGGTGATGGATGGCTTTACGGCCACCCGTCAGTGGCGGGAATGGGAGGCGGCGCAGGGTGCCCGGCGCATTCCCATTGTGGCGGTGACGGCGTATGCGTTGCAGGCGGACAAGGATCGCTGCCTGGAGGTTGGCATGGATGATTATCTGGCCAAACCTCTGAATTTCAATGGGCTGGAAGCAACGCTCGCCCGTTGGCTGCTGGGGCGTGCGCAGGAGACGCCATTGGTGGTTCCGGGTTCCGGGACCGGGGTGAGCGTTGGGGAGTGCGCCTGTCTGGATGCCCGGATTCTGGAGCAGTTGCGCGAGGTGTTGGGGGATGAGGCGGTGCGCGAGGTGGCGCAGGCGTTTGTGGAGATTCTGCCCGAGCGTCTGGCGGCCATTCGCGAAGCGTTGGCTGGCGGGGATCCCGAGGGGGTTCATCTGGTGACGCATCCCTTGAAGAGTCCTTCGCGGCAGTTGGGCGCCTTGCGTTTCAGCGCGTTGGCGACGGAACTGGATACTCTGACCCGTCAGGGTTCCCTGAACGGGGCCAAGGAACTGGCCGTACTGTTGGAAGAGGAGTCGGCGCGGGTCACGATGGCGCTGGAGGCGATTGGTCAGGAGGGGTGAGGGGGCTGATTCGTGCCTTGCAGAACGTCATCATCGATGGATTCGTGATTCTTTTCTGTTTTTTACAACTCATACACCAACCCCTCCCGTGCGAGCAGAAACTGCGGGTCTTCGGGCTGGCGGGGCTGGCGGGCGAGGGCTTGTTGTAGCACCTGTTCCAGGGCGTCGTCCGAGCGGGTCGGTTCGTGGTGGGTGAAGAAGATGGTTTTGACTCCGGCCTGGCGCGCCAGCGCGATGTTGGCGTCAAAGGTGCTGTGCCCCCAGCCTTTTTTGGCCGGATAATCCTCCAGCGTGTAGGAGGTGTCGGCGATCAGCACGTCCACGCCGCGAATGAAATCCACAATCGCCTGATTTTTTTGGTTCATGAACATGTCGTATTCGGCATATTCCGCATCGCCGGGTTCATAGATGTTGTAGAGCTGTTCGTGGTCGCCGGTGAAAAAGACCGATTTTCCGTTGCATTCAATCCGGTAACCGAAATTCAGCACCGGATGGTTCATCAGGATGTTGGAAACCGTGGCACTGCCTGCGGTGATGGTCTGGCGTTCCCGCAGGGTGACATATTCCAGTCTGGCCTTGAGTTCCGCCTCGCGGACCGGGAAATAACAGTATTGCAACTGTCCGGTGAGAATTTCGCGGATGTCGCGGCGGGCGATGGGATCGTAGGCGCCGTGAATTTTCAGTGTATTGCCAGGGATGAAATTGGGAATGAAGAACGGCAAACCCTGGATGTGGTCCCAATGGGTATGGGTGATGAAGAGGTGGCAGGTGAGGGGCAATTCGGGGAACAGGGTCAGGGCCAGGGGAAAGATGCCCGTGCCGGCGTCGAGGATGATCAGATCGTTGGTATCGCTGCGCACTTCGATGCAGGTGGTGTTGCCCCCGTAGCGGACCGTCGAGGCGCCGGGAGTGGCGATGGAGCCGCGCACGCCCCAGAATTTGATTTTCATAGGGGTTCCGTGGGAGGTTGGGGGTGGGTGGTGCCGTTGGCATTCCAGGAGTGCAGCAGAAGCTGGACTTTGTGCATTTCGCCGGAGAGATCGCCCAGGGTGCCGATCAGTTCCGGGAGCGTGCCACCGAGGCGTTGTTCGATTTCGTGGGGCAGGGTGGTTTCGGTGACCGGATTGCCGGAGTCGCCCACGCCGATGGTTTTGGCAATGATGTTGGCGGCGTAGACGCAATCGAGCGCCAGGAAGTTTTCCCGGTTTTTCCAGCGGTGGTGCTGGCCCATGCTGGCCATGCAGGCTGGGGGAAGTTGCCATTTGTCGGCCAGCATGGCGCCGATCTGGCTGTGGTCCAGGTTGAGGATTTGCCGTTCGGCCTCGTGGAGCGGGATCCCTTTTTTGGCGGCCAGTGCCAGCGCCTTGGCATGTTTGCGGGGGAAGAAACGGTGCAGGGCGATTTTGCCAAAGTCGTGCAGCAGTCCGGCCACGAAGAAATCGGTGGATTCCAACTCGGAGACGCCGCCCCGCCGGGCCAGATGGCGTGCGACCACGCCGACCGCAATGGCATGGGAGAGCAGACCCTCCAGAAACGGGGTGTTCAGGTTGTCGCGGCTGAGCATCTCCATGGGGGCGATGGTCAGGGCGAGATTCTTGATGGTGTTGATGCCCACGAAAACCACCGCCTGACGGATCGAGCCGATCTGGCGGGAGAGACCGAAATAGGGGGAGTTGACCAGTTGGAGCAGTTTCATGGTCAGCACCGGATCGAGGTCAATGACCCGGACCAGCTCTTTGGGCGCGCAGTTGATGTCTGCGGTGAGTTTGAGAATGTGATAGACGCTCGGCGGGAAGGCGGGCATGCCATCGACGAGCTGGATCAGTTTTTTCTTGGAATGGCCCATGGTTCACCGTCTTGTGATGACATCACGCGCTGGAGGGGTCAATGTGGGCCATATGGGCCGGTGCGGTCAACCATTTTAAGGGTTGCGGGTCAGATTTTTTATGTAAGCAAGATCAGTACCACTCGGATGGATTGTGCGGAAGGGGAGGAGATGGGGCGCGACGCGGTTGGAAGACGAATTGACGCCTTGCCAATGGGTGGGAAGTTCGCGTATCGTAAATCGATTTCGTCCCCTTTGATTTGCGGACTGTGTGACCACTCATGACCCACTCTTCGGTTCAGGGCCTGCTGAAAAATACCGATCTCTTGCTGGATGCAGCGGTGATCCGCTCTGTGGTGGCATCGGCCCGGAACCGGAATCGGACCCTGGAGCTGCATGTCGGCAGCGTCGGAGAGGTATATCACGCCTTTTTGACCGAGATTTGTCCAGGGGATTGCATGACCCTGACCCTGCTGGATGCTGAAACCGGCAATCGGGGGCTGCCGGTGGGCATCCCCATGGCGATTCATTTTTACATGGGCGGCTACTCCCTGGAAACCCGCCTGGAGTGCCTGGAACAACTGGGCAATCAGGGGATCCGGGTGGGCTATCCGGCCATGTTCCGGGTGCATTCCAAGCGTCAGGTCAGTCGGTTCTCGGTGCCGATGGATATGACCTGTCTGGTGGAAATGACGCTGGATCAAACCGTGGTGCATGGGGAGTTGCAGGATATCAACCTGGAGGGGCTTTCGTTTCTGGGGCGCGGCCCCGCCACTCCGCTTGCAGTGGATTCGGCGGTGCGTCTGCGTCTGACCCCGGTTGCGGATGAGGATCCCGCCTTGGAATTGCATGGCGTTCTGCGTTTTTCCGGCCAGGATCCGGCCCCGGACGGGGCAGAGGCGTATTATCGTTACAGCGTTCAACTGACCGACGCGCAGGATCCGGAAGCGTTCCGGAATTATTTTAACAAAATCAGCACCTGTTCCCATGGCTGGTTTCGTGCTTCAGTGATCTCGGCCGAGAGCTATCGCCTGACCACGACGATCTGAAACGGACCGGCCACACCTTCAGTTTTAACGATTGCTTGACAACTCACGGAGAGATGGATCCATGATCGACCTGATCACCCCGGCTTATGCCCAGTCCGGTGCTGGTGGACCCGAAGCGGCCATTGGCAACATTGTTTTCATGGTGCTGCTGTTCGCCATTTTTTATTTTCTGCTGATCCGTCCGCAGCAGAAGCAGGTGAAACAACATAAAGAAATGGTGGCCAATCTTCAGCGCGGGGATGCGGTGGAGACGCGCGGCGGCCTGATGGGTCGCATCCATCGGGTGGAAGAGGATCATGTCGTCCTGGATGTCGGCGAGGTCGAGGTTTCGCCCCGGCAGTTCCGGCCGGTGCGGCTCAAGGTGCGGCGTGCGGCGGTGGCGGAGATGTCGGCCAAGGCGGGCGTTGCCGCGCCGGAAGAGAGTGCGGACAAGGGCAAAGAGTGACGCGGATGACGCGGGTATGATGCGGGAGTGACCGGGCGTGCGACAGTTCCCACTTTGGAAATCGATCCTTTCGATCGCGATCGTGCTGATCTCGATTTTGTATTCGCTGCCCACCCTGATGGGCGGCGTGCCGTCGTGGTGGCCCGGCTGGCTTCCGGCCAAGACCGTCTATCGGGGGTTGGACCTGCAAGGCGGGCTGTATCTGCTGCTGCATGTGGAAACCGAAAAGGCGGTGGAGCAGGCGGCGGAGAACCTGGTGGACGAGACCCGGCTTGCGCTGCGCAAGGGCAAGTTCCGTTATCAGTCCATCAAACGCGAAGGGCGCGACGGAGTGGATCTCAAGCTGCCTGCCGATGTGGCCAAGGCCGAGGTCATCACCCTGCTGAAAGAGGAATTCCGCACGGCGGTGATCGAGGAGACCGCAGACGGAGCGCGGGTGCGCCTGGCTGCCAAGGAAGTGACCGAACTGAAGAAATTTGCCGTGGATCAATCGATCCAGACCATCCGTTCCCGGATCGACCAGTTCGGGGTTTCGGAACCTTCGCTGCAAAAACAGGGCGAGGAGCGGATTCTGTTGCAATTGCCCGGACTCAACGATCCGGCCCGCGCCAAGACCCTGATCGGTCGTACCGCCCGGCTCGAATTCAAGCTGGTGGACGAAAAAGGCGATCTCTCTGCGGCTCTGGCCGGCAACATCCCGGCGGACGATCAACTGCTCTATGAGGAGCGGGGCGGCAAGAAGGGACAGCCTGTCACCAAACAGCCGCTGCTTCTGAAAAAACGTACCAACCTCACCGGTGATCTGCTCACCGATGCCCGGGTCAACTTCGATCAGTTCGGCGAGGCGCTGGTTTCCATCACCTTCAACCATCAGGGCGCGCGCAAGTTCGCGCAGTTGACCGGCGAACACGTCGGCGAACGGATGGCGATTGTCCTGGATGACAAGGTGTACTCGGCTCCGGTGCTGCGGGAGAAGATCGAAGGCGGACGCGCCCAGATCACCGGCAACTTCTCCATGGAAGATGCTCACGATCTGGCCATCGTGCTGCGGGCCGGCGCCCTGCCTGCTCCGGTCACGGTCCTGGAAGAGCGCACGGTCGGCCCCACCCTGGGCAGCGACTCGATTCGTCAGGGGGTGCTCTCCTCGATCATCGGCGGGGCGCTGGTCATCCTGTTCATGGGGATCTATTACAAGGGGCTTGGCTGGCTGGCCAATATCGCGGTGGTGTTCAATGTCTTCATCGTGCTGGCCGTGCTGGCCGGCATGCAGGCCGCCCTCACCCTGCCCGGCATCGCGGGCGTGGTGTTGTTGATCGGTATCGCCGTGGATGCCAATGTGCTCATCATCGAGCGTATCCGGGAGGAACTCCGGCTGGGCAAGTCGCCTTTCGCGGCCATCGATCAGGGCTATGACAAGGCCTTCCTGACCATTCTGGACTCCCATGTGACCACCTTGTCCACGGCCCTGATTCTGTTCCAGTTCGGCACCGGTCCGGTCCGGGGCTTTGCCGTGACCCTGATCATCGGTATCGTCTCCTCCCTGTTCACCTCGATCACGTTGACCCGGATGATGCTTTATTACATCCTGCGCAATCGACGGGTGCAGAAACTCAGTCTTTAGATCGAAACTTCTGGTTACGGATGCTCTTCATGGAACTTATCAGTTCAAAGCTGAATATCGATTTTGTCGGCTTCCGGAGATGGGCCTATCTGATCTCTCTGATCACGCTGCTGATCAGTCTCGTCTTCCTGTTCGGCAAGGGATTGAACTTCGGACTCGACTTCTCCGGCGGCGCGGTGATGCAGTTGCGCTTTCCCGGAGCGGCCCCGATTGCCGAAATCCGCACCGCCCTGGGGCATATCGGTCTGGGCGCGGCGGTGATCCAGGAGTTCGGCTCGCCGGAGGAGATTCTGATCCGTCTGCATCAGGATCCGGATGCCAAGGAGCAGGAGGCTTCCAAGGTGGCCCAGAAAATCATCGACACCGTTTCTCCTCTGGCCACCAACGGCAAGGTCGAGTTGCGACGGGTGGAGTTCGTCGGTCCGCAGGTGGGACGCGAATTGACCATCAACGGCATTTGGGCCGTGGTCTACTCCTGGCTGGCCATTCTGTTGTATGTCGGGATCCGTTTCGAGTTCCGTTTCGCCTTCGGGGCGGTGCTCTCCCTGGTTCACGATGTTTTCATCACGCTCGGTTTTTTTGCCGTCACCCAGAAAGAGTTCACCCTGGTGGTGGTGGCGGCGGTCTTGACCGTGATCGGTTATTCGATCAACGATACCATCGTAGTCTTCGACCGGATCCGCGATGAAACCAAACGTCTGCGGCAACAACCGCTCTCGGTGGTGATCAACGAGTCGGTCAATCGCACCTTGTCGCGGACCATCATTACGGCTTTGACCGTGGTGTTGGTCCTGATCGCCCTGATTTTCTTTGGTGGCGAGGTGATCCATGATTTTGCGTTGACTTTGCTGTTGGGCATCGTGGTGGGAACCTGGTCTTCCATTTATGTCGCCAGCCCCTTCGTGTTGGAATGGGAACGGTGGCATCCCTCCAAACCCGCCTCCTGAGAGGGCGGCACAACGGGACATTCCATCATGACCGATACCGATTCATCCAGCGATGACTATCATTTGCGTTTTCAGGTGGCCTCTCCGGAGTTCAACGAAGCGCAGGATCGGGTGCATACCGAGGCCATGGCCCAACTGCGCACCGCTTTGGCTGCGGGCCAAAGCTGGCTGGAGGCGAGCCGTGGCCTGAAGGTCGTCGATGCCGGATTCAAGGAGTTGATTCTGGCCGATTTTCTCAAGGTGCTTTTGGCCGAACGTCATTTTCAGAACGGAGAGCGGCTCAAGGGGATTGCCAAAGAGTTGGGCGTGCCCATGGAGTTGCTGCTCTCGTTGAAAGAGGCCATGATTCGCGAGGTGATCGACTCTTCGCAGCAGGCCTATCGTCTCTCTCAAACACCACAACCTGATTGAAAGCAACGAGGAACAGATTCCCATGGCACGCATCCTGGTGATTGACGATGACGCCTCGATTCGCGCATTGTTGCGCGAGATATTGACGGAAGAGGGACACGAAGTCGAGGAGTCCCCGGATGGCCGCGCCGGATTGCGGCGCTTCAGACAGTATCATCCCGATCTGGTGATGACCGACATCCTGATGCCGGAAAAGGATGGGGTGGAATTGATCATGGAACTCAAGGAGATCAATGCCGCGATTCGCATTGTGGCCATGTCCGGCGGCGGACGGGGGTTGGATGCGGCTTTCAATCTGCGCATGGCCCAGGATTTCGGGGCCACCCGGCTGTTGGTGAAACCGTTTGGTCGCAGCCAGGCGTTGGAAGTGGTGCGGGAAGCGTTGGCGTTGTGAGATGAGTCTGAATACTTCGGTTTTGCAGCACACTATTCTGTTGTTGGAGACCGCCCTGGTGCGCTATCGGGAAGAGGATCCGGAGAGCCTGGAGGTGGAGATTCTGCGGCATGCCATTCTGAAAGAATATGAGTTGATCCAGGAGCTTGCTCATGGTTTGATCCGCAAGGCGCTGCGTGAATTCGTGCCGGGCATTCCCCGGCTGCATGCGACGCCGGTCAAGGAGTTGTTGCGTTTGGCCGCCCGATATGATTTGTTGACCTTGGACGAAGTGGAACGTTGGTTTGCCTATCGGGACCAGCGCAATGCAACTGCCCATGAGTACGGGGAGCGGTTGGTTCTGGAGGCCATGGAGCGTTTGGTTGATTTCGTCCGGGACAGTCGGAATCTGGCGTTGCGGTTGGAGGAGATGAGCAGGCGATGAATCCGGGCGATCTGACCAGGTTGCAGATTCGTCCCCAGGATCTGGAGCGTGTGGTGGCGATTTTGCGTCAGTATGCGCCGACGGTTGAATTCTTGGCCCATGGCAGTCGCGTCACGGGTCAGAATCACGAAGCGAGCGATCTGGATCTGGTGGCAAGGTCCATGGATGGAGAGAATCACCCGGTTTCCGGCCTGGAGCGGTTGAGGATGGCTTTTGAAGAGAGCGACTTGCCCATTCAGGTGGATCTGTTGGACTGGGCGCGCATTCCGGAACATTTTCGTCAGGAGATTCGCGAAAAAGGATGTGTGCGACTGACCTAGTGGTTGAAGCGTGCCCCTGTTGAAAGATACAAACCATTGAAAAAAAGAGGGGGTCTGGGGGATTCATCCCTCAGGGTTTTGACTTTAAACAAAAAAATTATAAAATTGTTTGTTTAAAGTCAAAACCCTGGGGGATGAATCCCCCAGACCCCCTCTTTTTTTTCAATGGTTTCCTTTTGAACAGCCCGGAGGGGAGGACCCCGTTTCCGCTCTTTGTCGGAAACGGGGTGTGACGCATCCACCTCAGCGATGATCTTTCTTGCTTTTTTCCGCGTGGGTCAGCAGCTCTTCGGAGAGGGTGTCGAGGGTTTCGTTGACCGCTCCGATCACCGTGGCCGCTTCCTTGGAGGCGGAAATGGTTTTTCCGGCCACATTGACCACCACCTTGACCGCAGCGCGCTGCTCGTTGTTGTGCGCCTTGCGCTCCACCGAGATGCGACCATGGGTCAAGGGTCCGAAGCGTTGATCAAGGTTGTCGAATTGCTTTTGAATGCGTTCCCGCAATTCGTCCCCGATATCTACCTGGCGTCCTTCGATTTTTACTTCCATTGATTTGAACCCCTTTTTTCACAAATTGAGATGTCAGACACGACCGGATCAGCACTCAGTCGTGATGCGCGTGCCGACGTCTGGACTCAGCCAGAGCCGCACGGCGTTCCGCCTCGCGGGAGCGGATCGGAATGGGAACCAGGGCACGCACCGGACGGGCGACCGGCAGGAGAAAGACCAACAGAGCCGTCACAATGCTCATCAGCCCAAAAAGCAGGGCCATCCAGGGAAGATCACCGGTCCACGTCACAGGAAGCGGCATGCAGGAACTCCTCGGTTGGGGGTTGAAAGGAGAGATGAATGGATCACATCATACCACTTTTTTGAGATCGAATTCCAGGATACCGACAGCGCCAGCCTGTTTCAGACGCCAAATCAGGTCGCGCACCTGCACCCGGTCCACCACGGTCTCGACGGCGAGCCACGCGGGATCGGACAACGGGTTGACCGTCGGAGATTGCAAACTCGGCAGAATGGCCAGCACTTCGGCGGAACGGGCCACCGGGACATTCATTTTGAGGATCGCCTTGTGCCGGGCGGTCAGGGCCGCGTTGAGCAGCAGGGTGATCTGATCGATCTTGGATTTTTTCCAGGAGTCGCGCACCGCATCGTGGTTGGCGATGATCATGGTGCGGGTCTCCAGCAGATCCGCGACGATGCGCAGACCGTGGGCGCGGATCGTGGAGCCGGTTTCGGTGATTTCCACCACCGCGTCCACCAGCCCTTCGACCACCTTGGCCTCGGTCGCCCCCCAGGAGAAGATCACCTCGGCCTCGATGCCGCGTTCGGTCAGATAGCGTTTGGTGTAGTGCAGCAATTCCGTGGCCACCCGTTTGCCGTGCAGATCCTCGATTTTCTGGATCGGGGAGTCCTGGCGGGTTGCCAGCACCCAGCGGCAGGGACGGTTGGAACTTTTGGAGTATTCCAGGGCGCCGATCTGGGCCACTTTGTCCTCGCAATCCCATTCGAGGATCCAGTCCAGGCCGGTGAGGCCCAGATCCAGGGTGCCATCCGCCACATACCGGGCCATCTCCTGGGGCCGGACCAGGGAACAGATGATTTCCGGATCGTCGATGCTCGGGAAATAGTTGCGGGAGCTGGGGGAGATGCGCCAGCCCGCCTGGGAGAAGAGTTCGATGGTGGCTTGTTCCAGGCTCCCTTTGGGGAGGCCGAGTTTCAGTTGTGACATGCTGCGATCCTTGTTTCCCTGGATAGATGAAGAAAGCCCGGCAGTTGACCGAACCGGTCCATGATCTGATCGGGGAGCAACGCCCCCACATCCTGCCCCCGATTGTAGCCGTAGGTGCACAGAATGACCGGGAGGCCGGCATTGCGGGCCGCCAGATGGTCGGTTTCCGAATCCCCGATCATCACTCCGAGTGGCGCCGGAACCTGCAATTGCGCCAAGGCATGGTGCAGGGGCAGGGGATCGGGCTTGCGGGTGGGCAGGGTCTCCCCGCCGACCACCACGGAAAAGAAGCGATCCAGATGCAACTGCTCCAGCATGGCGCGGGAGAGCGCTTCGGGTTTGTTGGTGACCACGGCCATGGCAAATCCCTGACCGGCAAGATTTTCCAACACCTCGACCACCTCGGGAAAGGGGTGGGAGTGGTCGGTGAGATGATCCTTGTAGTAGGCCAGAAAGGCCTGGACCGCCGCTTCGAAGCGGGGATCATCGACCGGCGCTTCGGCCTGATCGCCGTGCAATCCCCTGGCCAGCAGGGCGCGCGCACCGTGGCCCACCAGATGTCTGACCCGCTCCAGAGGCAATGGTTCCCGATCGTGCAGGGCCAGGACATGGTTCATCGCGCGCCACAGATCCGGGGCGGAATCGACCAGGGTGCCGTCCAGATCAAACAGCAGGGCGTGGCAGGCGAGAGGGAGGCTCATGGATGGCGTACATGGCCCACAAAGGGCAGTTCGCGGAAATTCTGGGCGTAGTCGATGCCATATCCCACCACAAAGAGGTTGGGAATCTCGAAGCCCACGAAATCGGCCTGGATATCGACCCGGCGTCGGGCGGGTTTGTCGAGCAGCACACAGGTCAGCACCGAGGCCGCCCCCTTGGCGCGCAGATGGTTGCGCGCCATGCGCAAGGTGGTGCCCGAGTCGAGAATGTCATCGACGAGCAGCACCTGTCTGCCGGTGAGATTCTCGCGCACATCGAGATGGGTGGTGACGGTTCCCGAGGTTTCGGTGCCCGCGCCATAGGAGGAGAGCACCATGAAATCGAGAATCGGCGTGCATCCCAACCGCGAGAGGGCGCGGGCCAGATCGGCGCCGAAGATGAAGGCGCCGGTCATCAGGGTCACCACGATGGCGTCCGGTTGCAGTTGCGGGGCAATCTCCTGCGCCAGTTCGGCAATCCGCCCCTGGATTTTCTCATCCGTCAGCAGTGGTTCCACGGCAGGTCTCATCGGGCATTCCTTTCCAGCAGAAAAACCACCACAGGTGCCAGCAGATTGGCAGTCGTGCCCGGAAAAAGCCACTGGGAGAGCGGATGCTGGATGGTGCGACGCGATGGATGGCGGTCGGCGGAGAGGGGAATGCGCCGCACGATGCGGATATCCAACTCCTGACAGAGATCCTCGAAGTCGAGGATGGTGCAGAAATGGATATAGGGGGTGTTGTACCAGCGATAGGGCAGCATGCGGGTGCGGGGCATGCGTCCGGAGAGCAGCAGTCCGAAGCGCACCCGCCAGTAGCCGAAGTTGGGAAACGAGACGATGATCTTTTTGCCCACCCGGAGCATCTCTTTCAGCACATATTCGGGCCGATGGACCGCCTGGAGGGTGTGGGAGAGGATGACATAATCGAACGAGTCGTCGTGATGATCGCTCAATCCCTGGTCGATGTCCCCCTGATAGACCGGCAGGCCATGGGCGATGCAGGCATGGACCCCCTCGTGGGAGATTTCGACGCCGAAGCCACGGGCATGTTTGCGGCGGATCAGGTGATCGAGCAGCAGCCCGTCCCCGCACCCCAGATCGAGCACGCGCGCCCCTTCGCTCACCAGATCGGCGATGACGGCTTGATCGATGCGGAGTTTATGCAACGGCTGACCTCATGGTTCGGCGGATGCTGAAGTGGATTATTTCTAGTCTAGTCCGAAGCCCGCAGCGCGTCAACAGCAACGTGTCACCGGATTGCATACGCCCGAGGGTGGTTCATCCTCGTGCGCGGTGATTTCCGGGTTGCGCAGGGCCGTCAGGCAGGCGCGCACGCCGAAGATCAGCATGGTCACGACGATTCCCATGAAAAAGAGCGCCAGCACCGCATCCAGTCGGTCATTGGCCACCACCCGGGCGAGTTGTTCGAGGGTTTTGGCCGGTGCCAGCACTTTGCCTTGATCCAGGGCCTGTTGATATTTTTCGGCGTGGGCCAGAAAGCCGATCTTGACGTTGGACGAAAAGACCTTCTGGAAGCTTGCGGTCATGGTGGAGCCGACCAGCCACACGGTCGGCAGGATGGTGACCCAGGCCAGGGCGTGGCGTTTGAGTTTGAAGAGGATCACCGTGGCCAGGATCATCGCGCAGCCGGCGAGCATCTGGTTGGAGATGCCGAACAGGGGCCAGAGGCTGTTGATGCCGCCAAAGGGATCGATCACTCCCTGATAGAGGATATAGCCCCAGGCGCTGACCACGATGATCGTGGCCACGATGCTGGAGAGCCACGAGGAGGTGCGGGCCAGGGGTTTGAAGAGCAGGCCGAACATGTCCTGGACCATGAAGCGGCAGGCGCGGGTGCCGGTATCGACGGCGGTGAGGATGAAGAGGGCTTCGAAGAGGATGGCGAAGTGATACCAGAAGCCCATCCAGGCCGTGCCGCCAAAGACCGCGAGCAGATGGGCCATGCCCACGGCCAGCGTCGGCGCGCCGCCGGTGCGTGACAGCAGGGAGTTTTCGCCCACGTCGCGGGTGATCTGGGTGATCATCTCCGGAGTGACGGTGAAGCCCCAGTCGCGGATCACGGTCACGGCGCCGTCGATGGTGGGGCCGAGTACCGCTGCCGGGGCGTTCATGGCGAAATAGACGCCGGGTTCCAGAATGGAGGCCGCGCACAGGGCCATGATGGCGACAAAGGATTCCATCAGCATGCCGCCATAGCCGATGAAGCGGGCATCTCCTTCGCTGGAGATCATTTTCGGGGTGGTGCCCGAGGCGATCAGGGAGTGAAAGCCGGAGCAGGCCCCGCAGGCGATGGTGATGAAGAGAAATGGAAAGAGATTCCCGCTCCAGACCGGTCCCGTGCCATCGATGAACTGGGTGGTGGCGGGCATCTTGAGTGTGGGCGCGGCGACAAAGACACAAATGGCCAAGAGAACAATGGTGCCGATCTTGAGAAAGGTGGAGAGATAATCCCTGGGGCAGAGCATCAGCCAGACCGGCAGGATCGAGGCCAGGGCGCCATAGGTGATCAATCCGGCGGTGACCTGGGGGCCGGTGAGGGTGAAGAGCGGGCCGAGGGTCGGATGGGTGGCCACCTGACCGCCGAAGATGATCGCCAGGATGAGCAGCACCGCGCCGATGGCCGAGCCTTCGGCGATGTTGCCCGGACGGAGTTTTTTCATGTAGACGCCCATGAACAGGGCGATGGGGATGGTCATGGAGACGGTGAAGACCGACCAGGGGCTTTCGGCCATGGCCTTGACCACGATCAGGCTCAGCACCGCGAGCAGGATGGTCATGATGCCGAAGATCCCCACCATGGCCACGCTGCCTGGAATCGCTCCCATCTCCGAGCGGATCATTTCGCCCAGCGAGCGTCCACCCCGGCGCATGGAAAAGGAGAGAATCAGGAAATCCTGCACCGCGCCCGCTGCCACCACGCCGATGAGGATCCAGAGCATGCCCGGCAGATAGCCCATTTGCGCAGCCAAAACCGGTCCCACCAGGGGGCCGGCGCCGGCAATGGCGGCAAAGTGATGGCCGTAGAGCACGATGCGGTTGGTGGGCACGAAGTCTTTGTTGTCATTGAAGCGGATCGCGGGCGTGGGGCGGGCCGGATCGAGTCGCAACACGGTTTTTTCGAGAAAAAGCGCATAGAAACGGTACGCCAAGGCATAGATGCACAGGGCCGCGACCACCAGCCAAGTGGCATTGACCGTTTCGCCCCTGGCCAGCGCGACACTGCCAAAGGCCACGGCACCGGTCAGGGCGATCAGACCGAAGAGGAATTTATGGGTCAGCGGGGTGGTGGGCATGGGATTCGCGAGGGGTCAGGGGGTCTGGGGAGGAGGCGGAACAGCGAAATCGTGTGCCATGGGGGCACTTGCCACGTTCCGGCTCCGGTGAGACAATCTCCGGGAATGTTAGCACAAAGTCTTTCATCCGGGCAACGGTCGATGCAGACATCACAATGAGGCAGGGATTGGTGAAATCATCCTCGGTCGCCGTGACCGGTTTTCGTCGTCGTTTTTTTTCCGGGGTGAGTGATCGCCAGTGGTCGGACTGGCGCTGGCAGTTGCGGCACCGGTTGCGCAACCGGGCCGACCTGGAGCGGATGCTGGTTTTGTCCGCTGCGGAGCGGTCGGCGTTGGAGCGGTCGGGCGGTGGATTGCCTGTGGCCATCCCCCCGTATTATGCCGCCTTGATGAATCCGGACGACCCGCTGGATCCCTTGCGGCGCACGCTGGTGCCAGTGGTCGGGGAGTGGCAAGGCGGCGTGGGGGAGGCGGCGGATCCGTTGCACGAGAGGCGCGATACCGTGGTTCCGGGGGTGATCCGGCGTCATCCGGATCGGGTGGTGTTGCTGGCCACCGGGGTGTGCGCCAGCTATTGCCGTTATTGCACCCGGTCGCGACTGGTCGGCGGGCGGGAGCGGTTGACCGGTCATTGGGAGGGGGCGCTTACCTATATCGCGGCCCATCCGGAGATTCGGGATGTCTTGATCTCCGGGGGCGATCCCTGGATGGTGTCAACCCGGCGGCTGGATCACCTGTTGACCCGGTTGCGGGCCATTCCCCATATCGAGTTGTTGCGGATCGGCACCCGCATGCCGATGGTGCTGCCGATGCGGGTGACGGGCAAGCTGGTGGCGATGTTGCGGCGTTATCAGCCGGTGGTGGTGAGTCTGCACGCCACCCATCCGGCGGAATTGACCCCGGAAGCGATGCAGGCCTTGGCCCGTCTGGCCGATGCCGGGATCATGCTGGCGGCGCAAACCGTGTTGCTGGCCGGGATCAACGATTCGGTCGCGATTCTGCGGGAGTTGTTCCAACAATTATTATGCAATCGGGTGCGTCCTTATTATCTTTATCAATGCGATCCCATTCCGGGTTCCGCGCATCTCCGGGTGCCGGTGGATGCGGGCATTGCGTTGGTCGAGCGGCTTTCCGGGGAGGTGAGCGGATTGGCCTTGCCCCGTTATGTGATCGATGCGCCGGGGGGCGGTGGCAAGATTCCGGTGGGACCGGTGACGTGGGTGGGGCGGGAGCCGGGAAGGATCTTGTTGCGGAATCCTCACGGTCAGATTTTTTCCTATCCGGATCCCCCGTGACGGGCGCGATCCATGAAAATTATTGAAAAAAAGAGGGGGTCTGGGGGATTCATCCCCCAGGGTTTTG